>NZ_JAFLXD010000007.1:0-185994 GCF_019891415.1 Pseudomonas sp. SH10-3B
GCCTGAGCGCGCCGCGTGCATTCAGGATGTACGCGTCATCGTTAACGTTTTTCGCGAGCAAGCTCGCTCCTACAGTGAAGCGGTGCAGCTAACCGGCAAAGCGATGGCAAGGCATGCCGGGGACATCGACTTCGATGGCCAGCACCGCGCCGTCCAGAGGGTGATCCAATGGACTGGCAGCGCTGGTGATATACAAAGTGGTGAGGTTGGGGCCACCGAATACGCAACTGGTGGGGCGACTCACGGGCAACTCGATAATGCGGTCCACCTCCCCCTCGGGCGTCAGGCGCAGCAGGCAACTGCCGTCCCAACGGGCGTTCCAGATGTAGCCCTCACTGTCCATGGCTGAGCCATCCGGCCCGCCGCGTGCGTGCGGTCCGAACCATAGCGTTGCCGGCTCAAGTTGGCCGTCGGCTTGGATCGTATGCTGGTAGAGCGTGGCGTCCAGGCTGTCACCGAAATGCACCTGCCTGCCGTCCTCGCTCCACAGCAAGGTGTTGGGAATGCCCAGGCCGTGGAGCAACGGCGTGACCTGTGCATCCGCATCGATGCGAAACAGGCCGCCGGAGCGCCGCGTGATCGGCAAGTCTTCGCCGTGTTCGCCGATGTTGTTCTGCATGGTGCCCAGCCACAGGCGGCCCTGGGCGTCGCAGCGCGCTTCATTGCCACGGTTGCCCGGTTGCGGGTCGGCCACGCACAGCAGGGTCAGGGCTTCGGTGACCAGGTCCAGGCGGTAGACACCGCTGCTCAAGGTCACCAGCGCATCACCGCTTTCACACGGGATAAACGCCGAAACGTGCTCGGGCAACTGCCAGATCTGCAACTGCCCGCCCATCAGGCGCAGTGCCTGTTTGCCGGCGATATTGACCCAGTACAGCGCCTGGGTCGGCACGTCCCAGAACGGGCCTTCCCCCAGTTGCGCACGGTGCTCAGTGACAGCGGTACACGACATGACGCCTCCTGATGAGTGTTTACAGCGAATCGCGCGATGGCGTGCCATCCACCAGACGCTGGATGCGCAACGGGTTGGCGTTTTTCAACGCGTCGGGCAGCAGGCTGTCAGGGTAGTTCTGGAAGCACACCGGGCGCAGGAAACGGTCGATGGCCAAGGTGCCGACCGAGGTGCCACGGGCATCCGACGTCGCCGGATACGGACCGCCATGCACCATCGAATCGCAGACTTCGACGCCGGTCGGGTAGCCGTTGAGCAGGATGCGCCCGACTTTCTGTTCCAGCAGCGGCGTGAGTTCGGCGAACTGTTGAAAGTCTGCCGGTTCGCCAATGATCGTCGCCGTGAGCTGGCCGTGCAGGCCATGCAAGGCGGCGCTGAGTTGGGCTTGATCAGCCACTTCGACAAACACCGTGGTAGGGCCGAAGACTTCTTCCTGCAGCACTTCATCGCCATCGATCAGCAAGCGCACATCGGCCTTGAACAGCTGCGGTTGCGCCTGATTGCCCGCCTGGGTGCTACCGGCCACATGCTGAATGCCAGGATGCGCCAGGAGTTTTTCCAGGCCTTTGCCGTAGCTGCTCAGGGTGCCGGCATTGAGCATGGTTTGCGCCGGTTGCTCACCGATCAGTTGGGCGACCTGTTGGGTAAACGCAGTGAACTGCGGCGAGGCGATACCGATCACCAGGCCAGGGTTGGTGCAGAACTGGCCGCAGCCTTGCACCACCGACGCGGTCAGATCCCGAGCGACCGCTTCCGCCCGCGCTTGCAAGGCTTGGGGCAGCACGATCACCGGGTTGATGCTCGACATCTCGGCAAACACCGGGATCGGCTGCGGGCGCGCCGCGGCCATATCGCACAAGGCGCGACCGCCCTTGAGCGAGCCGGTAAAGCCCACCGCCTGGATCGCCGGGTGCTTGACCAGCGCCTCACCGACGCCGCCGCCGAAGATCATGTTGAACACGCCCACCGGCATTTCCGTGAGCTCGGCCGCGCGAATGATCGCATCAGCGACACACTCGGCCGTGGCCATATGCCCGCTGTGGGCCTTGAACACCACCGGGCAACCGGCCGCCAGCGCCGCTGCGGTATCGCCGCCGGCGGTGGAAAACGCCAGGGGGAAGTTGCTCGCGCCAAACACGGCGACCGGGCCCAGGCCGATGCGGTATTGGCGCAGGTCCGGGCGTGGCAGCGGCTGGCGATCGGGTAACGCCTTGTCGATGCGTGCGCCGTAGAAATCACCGCGACGCAGCACCGTGGCGAACAGGCGCATCTGGCCACTGGTACGCCCACGCTCGCCTTTGATACGGGCGGCGGGCAGCGCGGTTTCGCGGCAGACCAACTCGATGAAGTTATCGCTCAGGCCATCCAGTTCGTCGGCTATCGCGTCCAGGAACTGCGCACGGCGCGCGGCACTCAACGCACGGTACGCCGGATACGCCGCGGCGGCGGCCTTGGCGGCGGCATCCACCTCTTCCGGCGTGGCCTGGTAGAAATCCTGCGGCAAGGTTTCGCCCGTGCTGGCATCGACGCTGTGCAGCTTGATGCTGCCGCTGGCGCTGCGCTGGCCGCCGATGTAGTTGTGGCCGAGGAACTGGGTCATGTTGATCTCCTTAAAGGGGGGTGACTTGGCCGGGTTCAAATGCCGCATCGCTGCTGCCGACGCCATTGACCAACGGCGCGCCGAACTCGGCCTGGCTGATCTCGAACACATCGCCCGGTTGGGTACGTATACCATCGGCGAATGACAGCGTGGCGGTGCCGAAGAAGTGAATGTGCACATCGCCCGGCTTGAGGAACTGGCGGTATTTGAAGTGGTGGTACTCGAGGTTTTCCAGGCTGTGGCACATATTGGCCTCGCCACTGAGGAATTCGTTCCGCCAGATTTCCTCGCCGTTACGCAGGATGCGGCTGGTGCCGGCCAGGTGCTGGGGCAACTCGCCCACGCGCAGTTCGGGGCCGTAGCTGCAACTGCGCAGCTTGGAATGGGCCAGGTACAGGTAGTTCTTGCGCTCCATGATGTGGTCGGAGAACTCGTTGCCCACTGCAAAACCCAGGCGATAGGGCTTGCTGTCCGGACCGATCACATACAGGCCGCCGATTTCCGGTTCTTCACCGGCGTCTTCGGCAAACGGTGGCACCGGGAAGGCTTCGCCTGGGCGCACGACGATGCTGCCGTCGCCCTTGTAGAACCATTCCGGTTGCACACCGGCCTGGCCGGCAGCGGGCTTGCCACCCTCCACGCCCCATTTGAAGATGCGCATGGTGTCGGTCAAGGCGCTCTCATCGCCGGCCTGCTGGTGCATTTTGTCCCGCGCCGAGGCGCTGCCCAGGTGGGTCAGGCCGGTGCCGCTGATGAGCATATGGGCCGGGTCCGGGTGATCCAACGGCGGCAAAATCTTCAGGTCGGCCAGCAGTGCGGCGTAGTCATGGCTGTCGCCCAGGCCCAGGCTCTCGACCTGCTGCTGCAACTTGACGCCCGCCTCGATGGCGGCCAGCGCCAGTTCGCGCACGCTGCGCGCGGTACGCACTTCGCGCACTGTGGCGCCTTCTACAACGCCGACCCGGCGTTCACCGTTGCTTGACTCGAACTGAACTAAACGCATGAAACTTCTCCCAGATTAAGTACGTGTGGCGCCACGGGCGCTGGCGGCGAATTGATCGGCGGGCAGTACGTGCTTGCGCTCCAGCAGGCGGTAGACCACGCCGGTCAAGACCAGCCCGAACACCATGACCCCGGACAGGAAGTACAAGCCCGAGGCGAGGTTGCCGGTGTATTCCTTGAGCGCACCGATCACGAACGGACCGATATAGCCGCCGAGGTTGCCCACCGAGTTGATCAAGGCAATGCCCGCCGCCGCACTGGCGCCGGCAAAGAAGCGCCCCGGCAAGGTCCAGAACACTGCGGTGCAGGAAAACATCGCAAACGCCGCCAGGCACAGCGCGGCCATTTGCAGCACCGGCACACTCAGCCAGGCGCTGAAGAACAGGCCGATGGCGCCCAGCACATACAGCACGGCCAGGTGGCCGTAGCGATCATTCAAGCGGTCGGAACTGCGCGGGATGATCAGCAGGCCGATGATGCCGAAGATGTACGGCACGGCGGAGATAAAGCCGGTGACCAGGTCGGTGCCGCCAAACTGTTTGATCAGGGTCGGCAGCCACAGGCCCAGGCCATAGATGCTCAGGGTCACCGGCAGGTAGAACAGCGCCAGCAGCAGCACACGTTTGTCCTTGAGGGCATGCAGCGGGTTGCCGTGGCGGGTCTGGCCGTAAGCTTGCAGGTCCTTGGCCAATTCATCGGTGAGCCAGGTTTTTTCCGCGTCGCTCATCCATTTGACCTGCTTGGGGCCATCCGGCAGGTAGCGCAGCACCGGCCAGGTGAGCAGGATCGCCGGGGTGCCGATCACGATGAACAGCCACTGCCAGCCATGCAGGCCGAGGATGCCGTCCATGCCCAGCAGGCCGCCGGACACAGGGCCGGTGATCATCATCGCAATCGGTTGGGAGAGGATGAACAGCCCGAGGATCTTGCCGCGATGGCGCACAGGGAACCATTGGGTGATGTAGTACAGGACGCCGGGAAAGAATCCGGCTTCGGCCGCGCCGAGCAGGAAGCGCATCACATAGAAGCTGTGCGGCCCTTGCACGAAGGCCATGCCGATGGTGATCGCGCCCCAGGTGATCATGATCCGCGCGAACCAACGCCGTGCGCCAAAGCGGTCGAGCATCAGGTTGCTGGGGATCTCGAAGAGGAAGTAGCCGATAAAGAACAACCCCGCGCCCAGGCCATAGGCCGCATCGCCGATACCGACGTCGGCGCCCATGTGCAACTTGGCAAAGCCCACGGCGGAGCGGTCCACGTAGGCGATCAGGTACAGCAGGATCAGGAAGGGAATCAGTTTCAGCGTAATGCGCCGAATAAGCCGCAGTTCCTGGCTCATGGGGGTCGATCTCCGATTGTTGTTCTTATAGAAGCTCGGGGGACGCCTCTCGCGAAAATCCGCCAGGGTCATACCTCAGTTAAGCCAGACTATATAGTAGGACTATTTGCAAAACAACTCTTCCAAAGCATCGATTTTGCGCTTATGTTTAAGCACGCATAGAACATATAGTCATACAATAAGAGAATCGATCATGTCTGATAAAAAGCCCGGCCTACGCTCCGCCCAGTGGTTTGGTACCGCCGACAAAAACGGCTTTATGTACCGCAGCTGGATGAAGAATCAGGGCATTGCCGACCATCAGTTCCATGGCAAGCCGATCATCGGTATCTGCAATACCTGGTCGGAGCTGACCCCGTGCAACGCGCATTTCCGCCAGATCGCTGAGCACGTCAAACGTGGCGTGATCGAGGCCGGTGGCTTCCCGGTGGAATTCCCGGTGTTCTCCAACGGCGAATCCAACCTGCGCCCCACCGCCATGCTCACCCGCAACCTGGCGAGCATGGACGTGGAGGAAGCGATTCGCGGCAACCCGATTGACGGTGTGGTGCTGCTGACCGGCTGCGACAAAACCACCCCGGCCCTGCTGATGGGCGCCGCCAGTTGCGACGTGCCGGCCATCGTGGTCACCGGTGGGCCGATGCTCAACGGCAAGCACAAGGGCCAGGACATCGGCTCGGGCACCGTGGTGTGGCAGCTCAGTGAACAGGTTAAGGCCGGCACCATTACCCTGGATGACTTCCTCGCGGCCGAAGGCGGCATGTCGCGTTCGGCGGGCACCTGCAACACCATGGGCACCGCATCGACCATGGCGTGCATGGCCGAGGCACTGGGCACTTCCCTGCCCCACAACGCAGCGATCCCGGCGGTGGATGCACGGCGTTATGTATTGGCCCATATGTCCGGCATGCGTGCGGTCGAGATGGTGCGCGAAGACTTGAAGCTGTCGAAGATCCTCACCAAGGAGGCGTTTGAAAACGCCATCCGCGTGAACGCCGCCATCGGTGGCTCGACCAACGCCGTGATCCACTTGAAAGCCATCGCCGGGCGCATCGGCGTCGAGCTTGACCTGGACGACTGGACCCGCATGGGTCGCGGCATGCCGACCATCGTCGACCTGCAACCGTCCGGGCGCTTCCTGATGGAAGAGTTCTACTACGCCGGTGGCCTGCCCGCCGTGCTGCGTCGCCTCGGCGAAGCCAACCTGATCCCGCACCCGAACGCCTTGACCGTCAACGGCAAGACCCTGGGCGAGAACACCAAGGACTCGCCGATCTACGGCCAGGACGAAGTGATCCGCACCCTCGACAACCCGATCCGCGCCGACGGTGGCATCTGCGTGCTGCGCGGCAACCTGGCGCCACTCGGTGCGGTGCTCAAGCCGTCGGCCGCCAGTGCCGAGCTGATGCAGCATCGCGGCCGTGCGGTGGTGTTCGAGAACTTCGACATGTACAAGGCGCGCATCAACGACCCGGAACTGGACGTGGACGCCAACTCGATCCTGGTCATGAAAAACTGCGGGCCCAAGGGTTACCCGGGCATGGCCGAAGTCGGCAACATGGGCTTGCCGGCCAAACTGCTGGCCCAGGGCGTGACCGATATGGTGCGGATCTCCGATGCGCGCATGAGCGGCACCGCCTACGGCACCGTGGTCTTGCACGTGGCGCCGGAAGCTGCTGCCGGTGGACCGTTGGCCACGGTGAAGGAAGGTGACTGGATCGAACTCGACTGCGCCAACGGTCGCCTGCACCTGGACATCCCCGACGCAGAGCTGGCGGCGCGCATGGCCGACCTCAAACCGCCGCAGAACCTGATCGTCGGCGGCTACCGCCAGCTGTACATCGACCATGTGCTGCAGGCCGACCAGGGTTGCGACTTTGACTTCCTGGTGGGTTGCCGTGGGGCTGAAGTCCCCCGGCATTCCCACTAATTGGGATGCTATGATGCCGCGAATTTAAGTCAGAGCATCCCTGTCGTTATGGATCACCAGCCGCCCAAGCCGCGCAAGAGCATGCATGCCCAGATCGTTCAGGACTTGGGCATGCACATCGTTTCAGGTCGCTTCAAGCCCGAAGAACGGTTACCCATGGAGGCCACGCTCTGCGAGGAGTACAAGGTCAGTCGTTCGGTGTTGCGCGAGGCGACCCGGGTGCTCAGCGCCAAGGGCCTGGTGTATTCCAAACCGCGGGTGGGTGCGGTGGTGCGGCCGCGCCTGAAATGGCACCTGCTCGACCCGGACGTGTTGTCCTGGTTGATGCAGTCCACGCCCCACAGTGAATTCTTCAATACCCTGGCCGGTGTGCGGCGCATCCTCGAGCCAGAGATCGCCGCCATGGCCGCGACCACCGCCACCGATGAAGACATCGCCACCATCGAAAAAGCCTACCTGGGCATGGAAACCGCGCAGACCCACGAACAGCTGTTGCAGGCCGACCTGGACTTCCACCGCGCCATTGCCGACGCCACCCGCAACGACCTGCTCGCCTATATGTGCAACATGCTGTCGTTGCCGCTGCGCGAGTCGATCAACATCACCAACCGCCGCCCGGACATCCAGGGCCTGAGCCTGCCCCGGCACAAGGCGATCCTCACCGCGATAAAAAACCGCGACGCCCTTGGCGCGCGGCATGCTTCGCTGGTGCAGCTGGATGACACGCGGGTGGCGTTGGATACGGTGATGAATGTGCTCACGCCGTTGTAATGTAAACGCAATCAAATGTGGGAGGGGGCTTGCCCCGATGACGGTGGATCAGTCACAGCAACATCGACTGGTCTACCGCTATCGGGAGCAAGCCCCCTCCCACATTGAAGCTGTGCAGGCTGTTAGAGGGTGTAGGCGATGCCGACCTGCACTGTGCGCGGTTCGCCTGGGTAGGCGTATACGTTGCCAAACGCACCTTCTTCATAGTCGCGATTGAACAGGTTCTTCACATCCAGGTTCAGCCGCACCTTGTCGTTGACCTTGTAGTAGCTGAGCAGGTCGACCACGGTGTAGGCGTCCATCGAGAAGGCGTTGTTGGAGGTCTGCCCGGCCCGCTCATCCACATACTTGCCACCCGCGCCCAGGCCCAGGCCCTTGAGGGCGCCGTCCTGGAATTCGTAGACGTTGAGCAGGCTGAAGCTGTTGCGCGGGATGTTCAGCAAACGCGTGCCGGTGCGCAGGGTGTTGTCCTTGGTCACTTCGGCGTCCACGTAGGCATAGCCGCCGATCACACGCCACTCGGGGGTGATATTGCCCGCCACGTTCAAGTCGAAACCACGGCTGCGCACCTGGCCGGCAGCGACACTGAAGGTTGAGTCGAGAGGGTCGGTGGTGAGCACGTTTTTCTTCTCGATCTGGTAGATCGCGGCGTCGACGCTGAGTTGACGGTCCAGAGCTTCCCACTTGATGCCCATCTCGTAGGATTTGCCTTTCTCCGGTTCAAAACCACCGCCCTGGCGACTGGCGCCGGTGTTGGGCTTGAACGAACGCGCGGCGTCGGCGTAGACCGCGACGGTGTCGGTAAGGTCATAGATCACGCCGACGCGTGGGGTGACGGCGTTGTCGCTGGCTTCCCAGCTTTTACCGCCCGGCACGTAGGTGTGGTAGTCGTGTTCAAAGCGCTCGAAGCGTGCGCCGGCAAGGACTTTCAAACGCTCGGTGAGGGCCACCTGGTCTTGCACAAAGGCGGCGTAAGTCTTGAGGTTTTCCTTGTCGTGGGTCGGCGTGCGTGTGAGGTTCGGGCGCGCCTGGCCGTAGACCGGGTTGAAGATGTCGATGGTGTAGGCCCCCACCGCGCCACTGGAGCGCTGGATGATCGACTTATAGTCGTAGTCTTCGAACTCGACGCCGGTGAGCAAGGTGTGATCGAAACCGCCGGTGGAGAAATGCCCGGTGAGGTTGAGCTGAGTGTCTTTATCGGTCCACTCCAGCTTGCGGTAGTTGAAGTTCCGGCCCAGTGTGCGCCCATCGGCGGCCAGGCCGTTGGCTTCAATGGCGTTGCCTTGCAGGGTGCCGTCGAGCCATTGGAAACCGCCGCCCAGGGTCCAGTTGTCATTGAGCAGGTGCTCGAAACGCAGCTGCGCCATGCTGTTGTCGTTGTGCAGTTTGCCGACGTCTTTTTCACCCCAGAAGGTGTCGCGCGAGGCGGTGCCTTTTTGATTGGGGTAGCGCGTCAGGCCACGGTCCAGCGGGTGGTTGTTGCGCATGAAATCGCCTTCGAAGATCACCTTGGTGTCATCGCTGGCCTGCCAGGTGATCACCGGCGTCACGCCGTAGCGTTCGGTTTCGACGTGATCACGGAACGTGTCACCGCCCTCGCCCACCACGTTCAGGCGATAGGCCAGGCGACCTTGTTCGTCCAGCGGGCCGGAGGCGTCGAGGGTGGCGCGCTGCATGCCTTGGTCATCCAGTTGGCTGCCGAGGGTCACGGTCGGCTCGGCCAGCGGTTGCTTGGAGACCACGTTGAAAGTGCCGCCGGGATCGCCACGGCCATACAGCATGGTCGCCGGACCGCGCAGTACTTCGAGGCGTTCGATGGTGTTGGCGTCCGGCATGTTCGGGTAGCCGCGGTTGATCGGGAAACCGTTGCGGTAGAACTCGCCGGTGGTGAAGCCACGTACGGTGAAGGTGGTGAGCCCCTGCCCGCCGAAGTTGTTGGCGCGGCCCACGCCGCCGGCGTAGTCCAGTGCGTCCTGCAAGCGGGTGGCGCCGATGTCTTCGACCACATCCTTGGACACGACGCTGATGGACTGCGGGGTTTCATGAATCGAGGTGTCGGTGCGCGTCGCACTCGCGGAACGTGTGGCGTGGTAGCCCTTGACCGGCCCTTGAGCTGTCTCGTAGTCCGCCTCGCCTGTGACATTGGTGGCCTGCAGCTCAAGACTGGCCTTGTCGGCAGGGACAACCTCTGCCCAGGTGAAAGGGGAAAACGCCTGAAGCACACAGAGGGAAATCAAGGTACGACGCATGGATGTTCAACCTAGTGAATGAGCCAGAAGGGGCGGCAAACCTGCCAAAAAACGCGGGAATGGTATACCAAGTCATTCGCGTTTGACATCTGTTCTCATTCACTATTTTTCAGGTAACCGCTTTGTATCGATATGCAGGAAATTGGACGCGAGGCAAATGTGGGAGGGGGTAAGTCGAATCGTCGCACCGCCCCTCCCACATTTGGATTTTTATATAACTTTAGAAATGGATCCGCTCAGCGATAGCGTTCCAACCAATGGGCGTAAGGCGCCGGCAAGGTCCAGGAGGATTTCTCCACGCCCAGTTCCTTGGCCGCAAAGTACGCCCAATGCGGGTCAGCCAGGTGCGCACGACCGACCGAGACCAGGTCCAGGTGCCCAGACTGCAACGCACCTTCTGCCAGTTGCGGCGTGCCAAAGCCCCAGGCCGAGGTCACCGGGATGCCCGCTTCGCGGCGCACGCGCTCGGCGATCGGGCCCATGAAGGCCGGGCCCCACGGGATATTGGTGTCGGGGATGGTAAAACCGACGCTGACGCTCAGCAGGTCAAGGCCGCCAGCTTTGAAGTTGCGGGCCAGTTCGATGGATTCGGTGAGGGTCTGCTCGTCACGGCCGTCGTATTCGATCACGCCAAAACGCGCGGTCAGCGGCAGGTTCTCTGGCCAGACTTCGCGCACGGCGGCCAGGGTTTCCAGGAGGAAACGGCTGCGGTTGTCGAAGCTGCCACCGTAGGCGTCGGTGCGCTGGTTGGAATGCTCGGAGAAGAAGCTCTGGCCCAGGTAGCCATGGGCGAAGTGCAGTTCGATCCACTCGAAACCGGCGTCACGGGCACGGCGGGCGGCGTCGACGAAGTCCTGCTTGACCCGAGCGATGTCATCCAGGGTCATCGCGCGTGGGACTTGCGGCAGGTTGGCACCAAAGGCGATGGCCGACGGCGCGATGGTTTCCCAGCTGCGCGCATCGGAGGCAGGCATATGGTCGTCCCCTTCCCATGGGCGGTTGGCGCTGGCTTTGCGACCGGCGTGGCCGATCTGGATGCCTGGCACCGAGCCGGCGGCCTTGATGGCCTTGACCATGGGCACGAACGCCTGGGCGTGGGCGTCGCTCCAGATACCGGCGCAACCTGGGGTGATACGCCCCTCGGGCGCTACAGCGGTGGCCTCGACCACCAGCAAACCGGCGCCGCCACGGGCCATGCTGGCCAGGTGCACGAGGTGCCAGTCGTTGACGATGCCGTCATCGGCCATGTATTGGCACATTGGCGGGATGGCGATGCGATTGCGCAGGGTGACGTCTTTGAGTTTGAACGGTTCGAACAGAGCGGACATTGAGAACTCCGGGAGCGAGTGGTTGATTCGATAGTTCGATGGTAATCGAACTATGGTATTCGATGATAGCCCCCTGTTATGATTCGTTTCATGCGAGCCTTTAAACATCCCACCCCGGAAGACCTGACCCTCGAGCGCCTGTTGTACGCGCTGAGTGATCCGGTGCGCCTGGAGATTGTCCGCTGCCTGGCCGGCGTGCCCGAGGCCAGTTGCGGCGAACTGGACGGCGGGCGTCCCAAGTCCAGCATGTCCCACCACTTCCGGGTCCTGCGCGATGCCGGCCTGGTACACACCCGAAGTGTGGGCACCACCCATATGAATTCACTGCGCGGCGAGGTGCTTGAGGAACGGTTTCCGGGATTGTTGCAGAGCATCCTGACGCAACGATAAAAACCGGATCAGTCCAGCAGCGCGACCAGCCGCGACTCGATCGTCAGCTCCTGCACCTCCAGCACCGCCAACGTCACCGGCAACTTGAAGCGCCGCCGCCCTGCACTGCCGGGGTTCACATACAGCGTTGCGCCCCGCCATTCGATCAGGGGCTTGTGCGAATGGCCGGTGATCACCAGCCGCGTAGACGTGTCGAGTAAGGCGGGTACGTCGGCGATGTCATGCACCACCAACGTCCGCCATCCGCCCACATCCAGCATCAGATGGTCGGGCACCTGCTCCGCCCACGCCGCGTCCTGGTCATTGTTGCCACGCACCACGTGCAGGGGCGCGATCTGTGCCAATTGCTGAAGAATCTCAGGGCTGCCGATATCGCCGGCATGGATGATCTGCTCGCATCCCTGCAAGGCCGCCACCGCTTCAGGCCGCAGCAGGCCATGGGTATCGGAAATCACGCCAACTTTCATAAGGCCTCCGGGGTGGACATCGAACGGTGAAACACCGGCGCGCCATCCAAATACACGCGGTCCTTGCCGTTGCCCTTGGCGGCGTAGAGGTTGCGGTCGGCACGTTTGAGGACCGCCGACATATCGTCCCCAGCCGTAAAACGCGTCATGCCCGCACTGCAGGTGTAGTGATGGGGCGGTGCGACACTGTAGCGAATCCCATGCAACAGCCGCAGCGCAAAATCGCTGGCGACATCAGGGTCATTGCCCACCAGCAGCACGCCAAATTCCTCACCGCCAATCCTGCCGAAACTGTGGCTGCCGGGGGTGGATTTCAGGCACGCGGCCATCGCGCAGAGAATCCTGTCACCGACGTCATGGCCGAATTGGTCATTCTTCAACTTGAAACTGTCGATATCCAACATCATGAAGTAACCGGTATCACCGGCCTCAATCAGTTTGGCGAAACTCTCCATAAAGGCTCGCCGGTTCAGGATGGAGGTCAAATAATCCGTCTCGGCCAATTCCCGAAACTCACTCTCGACCAGTAACACGGAGCGCAGGTTTTTCAGGTAATAGACATTCAAGATAAAGCCGATCGCCACCGACGCGGCGCAAAAGATAAACACGTAGCTGTCGACGCCTTCATAGAGGCTCAGTTGAATGCTGGGCCACGTCAGCAACCAGACCACAGCGGCGCAGAACAGAAAATCCTGGACCACGATAAACAGGATTGCGCTGCTCATCACCAAGGTCACGGCCAGCGGCAAGGCGAACACCTGCAACGCGGGGCGGGTGTGAACCACATAGGCAAAACCTGCGGTCAGCAGCACCATGTAGGCCACGCCCAGCGCCCGCCACAGCACATACTGAGTCACCACCCGGTGGACCCCATACACCGCGCACAGACCCATCGTGACCAGCGCGACCGGCCACCCGAACATCTCTGCGCGATCAACCAGCAACACCGCCAGCCAGGCGAAAATCCCGATCAGTTCGGCCTGGGCAATGGCGGGCGACAACAGCCTTTGCATCCGTGGCCTGAGTTTCACATTAGCCGGCATCCCGTCACTCCCTGTGCATGAGTGGCCGCTTTGTTATCGACATGACTCAGTTGAAGACTGTGTAGGCAGGTCGCAAACGAATAAGCCATGAACCGCCTTACCAACACGATAAAAGGTGGCAGGACTTCAAGCAGTGTCTTGGAATGAACCTTGAAATAGCCCCGGTCGGCCCCCTCTTGCACCAGACGAATAACGTGGGTCTTGGACACCGAGAGTTGCTCAGCGATGGAAAGGTACGACGAAGACCTGAAACTTGCCCCTTGATTATCCAGCGCACACGCATCGTTATAGATCGCCAGCATCAACATATGCCCGGCATCGCGCTTTACCAGCCAATAACAGTCGGGCATCAACAGGTCAATGGTCACGTTATGGCTCAGAAGGACCGAAAACCCTTTGAAATAACGTGCCAGATAGGCGCGATCATCCAACCCGTTCATTGAGCCGCACACCGCGGTTTCCGGGCACATCACGCCCAGCGGCTCGACCACCGACGTGAGCATCTGCCTGACCTCCTCGCAGGCTTGGGATGACGGGCTGAATACCCGCAAACGGCTGTCATCCGCATGCCTCGACACCGTCATGAACCCCAGCGCTCGGAACAGCAGGAAGATCGACTCCAGGCTGTTTCTGGAACAGAACCCACGCGCCATACAAAACTCTTTCACCTCGGACAGCAATGGCACCGGTTTGGAGAAATACGTGCTCAATAACGTAAAGGACACCATCAAGCGACTGAACTTGAGTGCGGTCTTGTAGAAAAAGGGTCTTTTTGAATAGCACTCCAGCAAGATCGAATAATGGGTACGAATACACGCTTCAAAATCCACATGGCGCTCGAACGCCCGCGCCGACTGTTCCATCGCCAACTTCAACGAACCACTGCACATGAGAAAGAGCCCTGATCAAACAACTTGGATTCACTGATCTCAATTGCAGCACCGATAATGGCGTTTTGCCTTGGGCGCAATCTATCGTGATTAGCGCAGGGGACACCGTCGCTACCAAAATTGTTCCAAAAAGACCCCGATGGCTTAACCGTTTCAGTCGCCGCAGCGAACCTTCCCCGCAAGCCGACGTCCGAGCTAAGGCACTGTTGCCTACCGCTCGCCGCGAGGTTGTCGTTTGAAAGCCGCCATCATCAAAAAGTACCGCCTGATCATCAAGACCATGGGCTATGTGGGCTGGTCGCTGTTCTGGCTGTTGCTGTGGGACGTCGCCGTCACCGTGGACTTCATGCTGTTCCTCACCGCCAAGATCAACTTGCCGCTGATGCCCCTTACCCTGCTGGGCTCGGCACTGATCGTGCTCATCAGCTTTCGCAACAGCAGCGCCTATAACCGCTGGTGGGAGGCGCGTACCCTGTGGGGCGCGATGGTCAATAACTCGCGCAGTTTTGCCCGGCAGGTATTGACCTTGCTGGACGATCCGGACGGCGAAGTGAACCCGGTCAAGTCCACCCTGCTGCGCCGTCACGTGGCGTACGTGAATTGCCTGGCCGCCCATCTCAAGGGTGAGCCGTGCCCGGAAGAGGTGCGTGCGTTTATCCCGGCCGAGGAATTCGCCCGCAACGGCGCCACCAACAACTTTGCCAATGACATCCTCACCGGCTCGGCGGCGTTGCTGGCCAGGGAATATAAAGCCGGCCACCTGGACAGCATTCGCCTGGCACGGCTGGAGTCGACCCTGGTGGATTTGTCCAATGCCCAGGGCGGCATGGAGCGGATCGCCAACACGCCACTGCCCTACCCCTACGTGTATTTCCCGCGCCTGTTTATCTCGCTGTTCTGCCTGATCGTGCCCGTGGGCCTGGTGGAATCCCTGGGTTGGTTCACCCCGCTGGCATCCACCGTGGTGGGCTTTATGCTGCTGGCCATCGAACGCATCGGCACCGACCTGCAGAGCCCGTTCCGCTCCAGCGAACACCAGATCCAGATGGAAACCATCTGCGAAACCATCGAGAAAAACCTGCAATCGATGCAGCGTGATGCGCTGGGTGGCGAACGTATCGGTTAAACACTCCCTTGGGCCTCAAGTGCGTGCTCCCGCAGTCGATATACAGGGAGTACGCATGGGCCACACCCCCTCAAAACAACACATGCGACGCTCGACACCACTGTTTTCTCCTTGCCAAAAATATAAATACCCGCGGGTGAAGTCATGAATATCAAGCAAAAGCTGACCTGGGCGTTTGCCGCCATTGCGTGCGTCCCGGTTATTTTGGTCGCTGTGTTGGTTGTACTGAATCTGCGCGAGGGGGCCCTGGCCAATTTCCTCGACAGCAGCGGCCGCGAGATCCGCCAGATCGACAACGGCATGAAGCAGTTTTTCGATGGCATCAGCCAGAACGTCGACTTCGTGGCCAAGGACCCGCGCGTTGTCGCGGCCAAGGACCTCAAGAGCTACGCCGGCGCTGACGCCGCGCAAATCCCCCTGACCCAGACCAACAAAGACCTGCTGGCGATTTTCGACCAGTTCGCCAAGAGCCACCCAAGCACCGCCTACTTGTCTTTGGGCCTCGCCGACGGCGGTTATGCCAGCTGGCCTGACGACACCAAACTGAACAACTACGACCCACGCGTACGCCCCTGGTACAAAGCCGCCATCGCCGCGCCAGGCGCCACCGTGCGCACCGGCGCCTATTACTGGGCACCGGACGACGTGGTCCTGATCGGCACCGTGCACACCGTCGCCGACGCCACCGGCAACATCCTTGGCGTGGTCGGCCTGGACGTGTCGCTCAAGCAGCTCACCGAGCTGGTGCGCAACATCAAGCTGGGCGACAGCGGCTACCTGATGCTGGTGGAAGCCAACGGCAACGTGTTGGTGGACCCCAGCGACGCCAAGCACAACTTCAAGCCGATGGCCGACCTGGGCCCCAACTACGCCGAACTGGCCAAGCGCGGCGACGGCGTGACCCAGATCGACATCAACGGCGTGGCCTACATGGCCAACGTGGTCAGCTCCAAGGATTTGGGCTGGCGCTTTATCGGCCTGATCAAACGCGATGAAGTCATGGCCGGCGCCACCAGCCTCACCTGGTTGATCGCCGCGATTGCCGCCGCCCTGGCCGTGGTGTTCGCGATTGTCGGCGCCAGCTTTGCCAGCATGATCGTGCGCCCGATTCGCGGGGTGGCCGACGGCCTGCAAGAAATTGCTGAAGGCGAAGGCGACCTGACGCGCCAACTCAAAGTGCAAGGCAAGGACGAAACCGCCAGCCTGGCAGGCTGGTTCAACCAGTTCCTGAGCATGATCGCGCAATTGGTGCAACGCATCGGTAACGCCTCTTCCGACCTGCAGACCGCCGCCGCCGACACCAGCGAAGTCGCCAATAACATGAACCAGGCCGCCGGCCGCCAGCGCGAAGCCGTGGAGCTGGTGAGCACCGCGTTCAACGAAATGGTGGCCACCGCCAACGAAGTCGCGCGCTCCTGCAGCGCCGCCGCCGCAAGTGCCGACGAAGGCTACCGCGACGTGCACAATGGCCAGCAGCATATCGGCGAAGCCACCGGCAGCGTGCTCAAGCTCAGCGAAGACCTGCAAAAGTCGACCCAGACCATGCAGTTACTGGAGCAGGACAGCCAGAACATCAACACCATCCTCGACACCATCCGTTCGATCGCCGAACAGACCAACCTGCTGGCACTCAACGCGGCGATTGAAGCCGCCCGCGCCGGTGATCAGGGCCGAGGTTTTGCCGTGGTCGCCGACGAAGTCCGCGCCCTGGCGCGCCGCACTGCCGACTCCACCGGCGAAATCGACAGCCTGCTGGGCAACCTCGCCCGCCGCACCCAGGAAGTCACCCTGCAGATGCAAGGCAGCCTGCAGGTGTCCCACACCAGCGTGGAACGCATCCAGCAGGCCCGCGACAGCTTCGACAAGATCCAAGGCTCGGTGGACTCGATCCGCGACCAGAACACCCAGATCGCCACCGCCGCCGAAGAACAGCACCAGGTGGCCGAGGAGATCAACCGCCACATCGCGCAGATCCATGCCGATGCGCAACTGGTCGAAGGCTTTGCCCACTCGGCGCAGACCGGATCAGGTCGGTTGACGGATATTTCCGGTCAGCTCAAGGGGTTGGTGGGGCGGTTCAAGTTCTGACGGGCAATGGGCTGGGATCGCCTGCAGGGAGCAGGCGAACGCCGCGTGTATTCGCTACTATGTGCCCCAGCCCCCAGACCGACCCGGAGCCTCAATGCCCACCCCCAAGGACACTGCCGCCGACAGCAGTACCCCGATGATTCCCGAGCAGCGTCGCGAACAAATCCTGCGGCAATTGCGCAAGCATCAGGTGATGAGCGTGCACCAGTTGATGGAGATGTTCGACTGCTCGCACATGACCGTGCGCCGCGATATTGCATTGCTGGAGCAGGAAGGCCGGGCGTACTCCGTCACCGGTGGGGTCAGGATCGCCAGCCAGTTGCACAGCGAGCCCAGTCATCAATCCAAAGCCGTGGTGGAGTTGCCGCAAAAGCAGGCCATGGCGCGACTGGCGGCGCGGTTGCTGCACGCGGACATGACGGTGTACCTGGATGCCGGCACCAGCACCCTGGAGATCGTCCCGTATATCAAGGCGCTGTCGGGGATGACCGTGGTCACCAACGACTTCGGGATCGTGCAGGCCCTGATGGATGCGACGCAGGTCACGGTGATCCACACCGGCGGCCAACTGGACCATGACAACCACTCTTCCGTCGGCGGGCTGGCCGTGGCGACCTTGCGCCAGGTGGTCACGGACATCGCCTTTGTGTCCACCAGCTCCTGGGATCTGCACCGAGGCATCACCACCCCCTCGGCGCTGAAAGTCGAGGTCAAGCAAGTGGCAATGCAATCGGCATCCCAGGTCGTTCTGGTCGCGAGCAGTTCCAAATACGGCACCTTCAGCATGTACCGCATCGCCGGGCTGGAACCGTTCGACGTGATCATCAGCGACGACGCCCTGGCCCCGGCAGCGGCAGATAGCATCCGCAAGCGCGGGATTGAATTGATGCTGCCGGGTGATCCGTTGCCGGCGTGAGCCCTTCCTTTGTGAGAGAGGTCGAGCTTTAGCGAGGCTTCGATGGCGGCGGCATGGCTGGTAGAGGTGTTGGCTGACACACCGCTATCGGGGGCAAGTCGAATCGTCGCACCGCCCCTCCCACATTTGAACCGAACCGACACAGAGGCTCGTCGACTACCGAGCCGCTTTCCAGTCCCGCAACCATTGCAGGCCAGCCGAGGTGTCGCCCTTTGGCCGGTATTCGCAGCCGACCCAGCCGTCGTAGCCCAACTGGTCCATCAGTTCGAACAGGAAGCCGTAGTTCAGCTCGCCCAGGTCAGGCTCGTGACGGTCCGGTACCCCGGCAATCTGGATATGGCCAATGCCATCGATATCGCGGCGCAGCTTGGTGGCCAAGTCACCTTCGACGATCTGGCAGTGGTAGCAGTCAAACTGCACCTTGAGGTTGCGCGCGCCGACCTCCCGGCAGATGGCGTGGGCCTGGTCCTGGCGGTTGAGGAAAAACCCCGGCATGTCGCGGGTGTTGATCGGTTCCAGCAAGACCGTGACGCCGACCTTGGCCGCCGCTGCGCTGGCGTAGGCGAGATTTTCCAGGTACACGGCCTGATGGCGCTGGCGCAGGCTTTCCGAGGGCAGCAAGCCGGCCATGACGTGCACGCGGTCGTTGCCGAGCACGGCGGCGTATTCCAGGGCCCGGTCGAAGCCACTGCGAAACTCCGCCTCACGCCCCGGCAGCGTGGCGATGCCGCGCTCCCCCGCCGCCCAATCGCCCGGTGGTGCATTGAACAGGGCCTGGACCAGGCCGTTGTCACTCAGGCGTTGCTTGAGTGCCTCGGCGCTGTAGTCGTAGGGGAACAGGTATTCCACCGCGTCAAAACCATCGGCCTTCGCAGCCGCGAAGCGCTCGAGAAAATCATGTTGCGGGTACAGCATGCTCAGGTTGGCAGCAAAACGAGGCATAAAAGCTCCCAAGAGTCAGACAAAAGGCCAGATCAGCAGGGTAATCAAGAAACCCAAGGTGCCGAGCAAGGTGGTGATCACCGTCCATGTGCGCAGACCGTCTGCCACGTTGAGCCCGGCGAGCTTGGTGAAGATCCAGTAGCCGGCGTCGTTAATATGCGACATCGCCAGCCCGCCACCGCCCATGGCCAGGCACAGCAGCGCCAGGTGGTTGGGCGTTAGGTTGAGGGTCACGATCAGCGGGCTGATGATCCCCGCCGTGGTCACCAGGGCCACGGTGGTCGAACCCTGCACCGCACGCAGCAACATGGTCAGCAAAAAGCCCAGGGCCAGCACCGGCAGGCCGGTGGTGCGCAGCATGTCGGAGACTACCGCGCCGATGCCGGTGTCCACCAGCACCTTGCCGAACACGCCACCGGCGCCGGCGATCAGGATCACCATCGCCACGCCCGGCAACGCCGAGCCGATCACGTCGGAGACCTGGCTGCGGCTCCAGCCACGGCGCGAGCCGAGCAGCCAGGCACACAGCAAGGTGTCGATCAGCAGCGCCACCAGTGGCGCGCCGAGTACGGTCATCACCCCGCGCAGGGTCGAATCGACCGGCAGCAGAGAAGTGGCCAGGGTACCCAGTAAAATCAGCACAATCGGCAGCAGGATCAGGCTGACAATCAGGCCAAAACCGGGTGCAGGCGCCGCCGGCAGCTTGGCGGCGATGGCGCTGGTGGACTCTTCCAGGCCCATATGGGACTCGGCCACAGCGCTCTGTTGCACCGCCTGGTGATTGCCGTTGGTCCAGGCCCGCAGGTCTTCATTGGTCACGTGAGGGCCATAGACTTCGGCGCGGATGTCATCGGTCATCGGATAGAAGTGTCGGGTCATGCGCCCCGCCACGCGGTAACCGATGTAGCACAGCAACGCGGTGATTGGCAGGCCGAACATCAGCACCCGGCCCAGGTCGGCACCCAGTTGGCTGGCGGCGGCCACGGCACCCGGATGGGGCGGCAGGAAGGCATGCACGGTGAGCAGCGCCGCACACATCGGCAACGCGAACACCAGCAGCGGCTTGCGCGCCCGGCGTGCCACGCCATACGCCAACGGCATCAGGATGATCACCCCGACTTCAAAGAACACCGGCACGCCGATGATGAACCCGGCGATGGTCAGCGCCAGCGGCGTACGGCTGTTGCCAAACCGCTCGATCAGCGACTTGGCCAAGGCTTCGGCACCGCCGGACAGCTCAATGATCCGCCCGATCATCGCACCCAGGGCAATGATGATCGCGATATGGCCAAGAGTCTTGCCCATGCCGCCTTCGATGGTCGCCACCAGATCAGCCGGTTTTACCCCGGCCACCAGCGCCACCACGATACTCACCAGCATCAGCGCAACAAACGGCTGGAATTTGTACTTGAGGACCAGAAACAGCAGCAGCGCGATACCCGCGCCAGCGGTCAACATCAAAATCAATGGGCTCATTCAAGAATGTCCTGTTGTTATTGTTTTTTTAGGCAAGCCGGGTCCGTCGAGCGTCAAACCAGACGCTCGGGCAGCACTTGCCGTGTCGTCTTGCGGGTTACCAGTGCGCGCCGAACGTCTCGCGCAATTCATCCAGTGCAGCCTGATCCAACGGCGCAGGCCGGGGGTTGCTCATCAACCACAGCCGTGCGGTTTCTTCCAACTCTTCCAAGGCGTAGCTGGCCTTGGCCACCGAACTCTCCCAGACCACCGGCCCCAGGCGCTCAAGCATCACCCCACGCACGCGGTTGGCCAGTTGCGCGACCTGCTCGGCGACCTTGGGCGAACCCGGACGCTGATAGCCGATCAAGGGAATGTGACCGACCTTCATCACCTGGTAAGGCGTAAGCGGCGGCAAGATATCCTCAGCGCTCCACACCCCGGCCAGTGTCAGCGCCACCAGGTGGGTGGAGTGGGTGTGCACCACCCCGCCCACCGAGGGGTTGCGGTCATATACCTGACGGTGCAGGGCCAGGGTCTTCGAGGGTTTGTCCCCGGACACCCACTCGCCTTTCAGGTTGACCTTGGCAATAGCGCCTGGCGCGAGGCGCCCGAGGCAGGCATCGGTGGGGGTGATCAGCCAGCCATCGTCGAGGCGCGCGCTGATGTTGCCGGCGCTGCCGACGGTGTAGCCGCGCTGGTACAGGCTGTGGCCGACGTCGCAGATCTCTTCGCGCAGGGCCTGTTCGTCGATGCCAGTCATTGGGCACCTCCGGCCAGGTGCGCAAGGGCCTTGGCAAAGAACTCACGGCCACCGAAGTTGCCGGATTTGAGCGCCAGCGCCAGCGGCTCGCTGGAACTGCTGACGGTGGCCGGCACACCAGGATCAATCTGCGCGCCGATCTGCAGCAGGTTGACGCCGAGCGCCTTGACTACCGCCCCGGAGGTTTCCCCGCCGGCGATCACGAAACGCCGCACGCCTTGCTCGCGCAAGCCCGCGGCGATCTCGCCCAAGGCGTTCTCCACCAGGGCCCCGGCGCGTTCGACGCCGAGCCGCTCTTGCACGGCCTTGACCTCGGCGGGGGTGCTGGTGGCGTAGATCAATACGGTGTGTGCACTGTCGCGGGCAAACGCCAGCGCTTGCGCCACCACCGGTTCACCGGCAGCCAGGGCCAGCGGATCAATGCGCAACGCCGGGCGGCCCGCCTCTAACCAGGCCGCAACCTGGCCGAGGGTCGCCACCGAGGCACTGCCGGCGAGCACCACCTCGCCACCGCTGATAGTCGGCAACGTCGCCGCATCGAAGTCGCGCAGCTTACCGGCACGGCGGAAATTGCCTGGCAAACCCAAGGCCAGGCCCGAGCCACCCGTGAGCAAAGGCAAGTCGGCGCAGGCGCTGCCGAGGGTGTAGAGGTCTTGATCGGACAGCGCATCGGCGATGGCAATACCCACGCCTTGCTCGCGCAGTTCGGCCATTTTTTTACGGGTCGCCTCGACGCCAGCGGCGATGCTGTCGTACCGCAGCAGCCCGACCGGTAATTGCGTCTGGCTCTGCAGCACGCGCACCAGATTCGCATCGCCCATGGGTGTCAGCGGGTGGTGTTGCATGCCCGAATCATTGAGCAACTGGTCCTGCACAAACAGGTGGCCACGGAAAATCGTCCGGCCGTTTTCGGGGAACGCCGGGCAGGCCAGGGTGAAATCACTGCCCAGTGCCTTGAGCAAGGCCTCGCTGACCTGGCCGATATTGCCGGCGGCAGTGGAGTCAAAGGTCGAGCAATACTTGAAGAAAATCTGTTCGCAGCCCTGCTCGCGCAGCCAGTCCAGCGCGGCCAGGGATTCCTCGACAGCCTCTGCGACCGGCGTGGTACGCGACTTGAGGGCGATGACGATGGCGTCCGCATCCAGCCCGTCCGCGACTTCGCGGCTGGGGATGCCAATGCTCTGCACCGTGCGCATACCGCCGCGCACCAGCATATTGGCCAAGTCGGTGGCGCCGGTGAAATCGTCGGCGATGCAGCCCAGCAACGGGCGCGTGGTGTGGTTAGTCATAAAGCGTTCCTTACACCGGCTCGGGCTTGGCAGTCGGCAGGTCGATGCCGGGGAAAATCTTGATCACCGCCGAGTCGTCCTCGCGGCCAAAACCGGCGCTGGAAGCCTGCATGAACATCTGGTGCGCAGTGGCCGACAACGGCAGCGGAAACTTGCTCGCACGCGCGGTATCCAGCACCAGGCCGAGGTCCTTGACGAAAATATCCACCGCCGACAGTGGCGTGTAGTCGGCCTTGAGAATGTGCGGCACGCGGTTTTCGAACATCCAGGAATTGCCGGCGCTGTGGGTGATCACCTCGTACAAGGCATCGGCGTCCACGCCTTCGCGCAGGCCCAGGGCCATGGCTTCGGCGGACGCGGCGATATGCACGCCGGCGAGCAACTGGTTGATGATTTTCACCTTGGAGCCCAGGCCATGGACGTCACCCAGGCGATAGACCTTGCCGGCCATGCCCGCCAGCACCGAATCGGCCTTTGCATAGGCGGCCTGCGGGCCGGAGGTCATCATGGTCATTTCGCCGGCAGCGGCCTTGGCGGCACCGCCGGAAATGGGCGCATCCAGGTACAGCAGGCCCTGGTCGGCCAAGCGTTGGCCGAGGTCCACGGCGTAGGTCGGGGCCACGGTGGCGCAGCCGATCACCAGGCTCGCCGGGCGAAATGCGGCTACCGCACCGCCTTCACCGAACAAGACGGTTTCGGTCTGCTCGGCGTTGACCACCACGGTGATGATCACATCGCAAGCATCCGCCATCAGCGCCGGCGACGCACACGCCACCCCGCCTTCGCTGGCGAACTGCTGGGTAACGGCGTCACGCACATCACAGGCGTGCACATTGAAGCCTGCGCGCAACAGCGAGCGGGCAATGCCCAGCCCCATCGCGCCCAAACCGATCACACCGACATTCTTATTATTCATGGGGTACTCCAGGGGAAAACGGCGGCTCGCGCTACACCGGCGAGCCGCGTTGGAATTGCAGTCGATCATCCACCAATGAACGAATTATGTGAAGTATTTTTTCAATTTAACATTTATTAACACCGCACCCTCGTGCACGCCTTTTCTCCTCACCCAACGCAAACTCATTTCCGATGCTTGTGCTTTGCGTATTATGGTATACCATCATACGCAATCCACTCCCCCCACACCTGATGGAGCCGCTCATGAGTTTCGAAATCCGCAAGATCGTCAGCTACGTAGAAGAAACCTTCATCGAAGGCGGCAAGGCCGCAGACACCCCGGTGAAAATGGTCGGCCTCGCCGTGGTGCTGAAGAACCCATGGCTGGGTCGTGGCTTCGTCGAAGACTTGAAGCCGGAAATCCGGGCCAATTGCTCCGACCTCGGCGCGCTGATGGTCGAGCGCCTGGTGGGCATCATTGGCGGCGCCGAAAACATCGAGGCGTATGGCAAGGCCGCCGTGGTCGGTGCCGATGGCGAGATCGAACACGCGAGCGCGATCATCCACACCCTGCGCTTCGGCAATCACTACCGTGAAGCGGTCAAGGCCAAGAGCTACCTGAGCTTCACCAACAAGCGCGGCGGTCCGGGCACCTCGATCCAGATCCCGATGATGCACAAGGACGACGAAGGCCTGCGTTCGCACTACATCACCCTGGAAATGCACATCGAAGATGCGCCGCGTGCCGACGAAATCGTCGTGGTATTGGGCTGCGCCGATGGCGGCCGCCTGCACCCTCGTATCGGCAACCGCTATATCGACCTGGAAGAGCTGGCCGCTGAAAAAGCCCAGTAAGCAAGACCGGCCAAAACAAAAAGCATGCAGGAGCGCTCCATGATTCGGCTCACCGCTGAACGCACCCCGGCTGGCACCAGTTATCTGGCGACCGGCCAAGGCCAGCCTGTGGTTTTGATCCACGGCGTGGGCCTGAATAAAGAAATGTGGGGCGGGCAAGTCGTTGGCCTGGCCACGAACTACCGCGTGATCACCTATGACATGCTCGGCCATGGCGCCAGCCCGCGCCCGGCCGCCGGCACGCCGCTGCTGGGGTATGCCGACCAGTTGCTGGAGCTGCTCGACCACCTGCAATTGCCCCAGGCCACGGTGATCGGTTTTTCCATGGGCGGCCTGGTCGCCCGGGCGTTCGCCCTGCACTACCCCGAGCGCCTCACATCCTTGGTAGTGCTCAACAGTGTGTTCAACCGCAGCCCCGAACAGCGTGCCGGCGTGATCGCACGCACTGCCCAGGCCGCCGAACATGGCCCGGATGCGAATGCCGAAGCCGCGCTGTCGCGCTGGTTCAGCCGCGAGTACCAGGCGGCCAACCCGGCGCAGATCGCCGCATTGCGGGAAACCCTGGCGGGTAACGACCCCCAGGGCTACCTGACCACCTACGAACTGTTCGCGACCCAGGACATGTACCGCGCCGACGACCTCAAGGGCCTGCGCGTACCGACCCTGGTCGCCACCGGCGAACTCGACCCCGGTTCAACCCCGGAAATGGCCCGGCAACTGGCCGATCGTATTCCCGGTGCCACCGTTGCGGTGCTGGCCGAGCAACGGCATATGATGCCGGTAGAATCGCCACGCCTGGTCAACCAGCTGCTGCTGGGCTTCCTCGACACGGTGTACGCCCAAAACAATCCAATCAAGGGGATCGTTGCATGACACTCGCACGCTTCCAGATGTGCATCGGCGGTGAATGGGTCGATGCCCTGTCCGGCAAGACTTTCGACAGCCTCAACCCGGCCCTGGCCGAACCCTGGGCGCAACTGCCCGACGCCGACGAAGCCGATGTGGAGCGCGCCGTGCAGGCCGCGCAAAGCGCCTTCGACAGCCAGGCCTGGCGCGGCCTCACCGCCACCGCACGGGGCAAATTGCTGCGCCGCCTGGGCGACCTGATCGCCGAGAACAAAGAGCAACTGGCCCAGCTGGAAAGCCGCGACAACGGCAAGTTGATCCGCGAAACCCGTGGCCAGGTCAGCTACCTGCCGGAGTTCTTCCACTACACCGCCGGCCTGGCCGACAAGCTCGAAGGCGGCACCCTGCCGCTGGACAAGCCCGACCTGTTCGCCTACACCGTGCACGAAGCCATGGGCGTGGTCGCCGCGATCATTCCGTGGAACAGCCCGCTGTACCTGACCGCGATCAAACTCGCGCCGGCCCTGGCGGCGGGTAATACCATCGTGATCAAACCGTCGGAGCACGCCTCGGCGACTATCCTCGAACTCGCGCGCCTGGCCCTCGAAGCCGGGATCCCGCCGGGCGTGGTCAACGTGGTCACCGGCTACGGCCCCAGCACCGGCGCCGCCCTCACCCGCCACCCACTGGTGCGCAAGATCGCCTTCACTGGCGGCGCGGCCACGGCCCGCCATGTGGTGCGCAGCAGTGCGGAGAACTTCGCCAAGCTGTCCCTGGAACTGGGCGGCAAGTCCCCCAATATCATCTTTGCCGACGCCGACCTCGACAGCGCCATCAACGGTGCGATTGCCGGGATCTATGCGGCGTCCGGGCAGAGCTGTGTCTCCGGTTCGCGCCTGCTGGTGCAGGATGAGATCTACGACGAATTCGTCGAGCGCCTGGTGGCACGCGCCCAGCGCATCCGCATCGGCAACCCCCAGGACGACGCCAGCGAAATGGGGCCCATGGCCACCGCGCAGCAACTGGCCGTGGTCGAGGGCTTGGTCGCCGATGCCATCGCCGAAGGCGCGCGCCTGCGCACCGGCGGCAAACGCCCGCAGAATCTTGGCGAAGGCTGGTTCTATGAGCCGACCTTGTTCGAGTGCGACAGCAACTCGATGAAGATCATGCAGGAAGAAGTGTTCGGCCCGGTGGCCTCGGTCATCCGTTTCAAGGACGAAGCCGAAGCGCTGGCCATCGCCAACGACTCGCAATTCGGCCTCGCCGCCGGCATCTGGACCCGCGACCTCGGCCGCGCCCACCGCCTGGCCCGGGACGTGCGCTCGGGGATCATCTGGGTCAACACCTACCGCGCCGTGTCGGCCATGGCGCCTATCGGCGGCTTCAAGAACAGCGGCTACGGACGCGAAAGCGGCATCGATTCGGTGCTCGCCTACACCGAGCTGAAGACGGTGTGGATCAACCTCTCCCAGGCGCCCATGCCTGATCCTTTTGTGATGCGTTAAGAGACCCCGACCATGATCGAACCCGGCATTTACAAAGACGTCATGAGCTCATTCCCTTCGGGCGTCACGGTGGTCACCACCCTCGACCCGGACGGCGGCATCGTCGGCATTACCGCCAGTGCGTTCAGCGCGCTGTCGATCGACCCGGCGCTGGTGCTGTTCTGCCCCAACTATGCGTCGGACACCTACCCGATCCTGCGCGACAGCAAGCGCTTCGCGATCCACTTGCTGTCCGCCGACCAGACCGCCGAGGCCTATGCTTTCGCCAGCAAGGGCAAGGAAAAGGCCAAGGGCATCGAGTGGCACCTGAGCGAGCTGGGCAACCCGCTGTTGGCCAAGGCCACGGCGATCATCGAGTGCGAACTGTGGCGCGAATACGACGGCGGCGATCACGCGATCATCGTCGGCGCGGTGAAGAACCTGATCCTGCCCAAGGAACCGGTCACGCCGATGATCTACCACAAGGGCAAGCTGGGCCCGCTGCCGGCCCTGGCCTGAGGCGCGCGGGGGCCGTGAGGGTTTGTCGCTTAAGGAACGCAGCATGATAAACTTGGGCACGTTTTTCGGCCCTCAATCGGCCCCGGCCGGCCGAGGCCTCCAGTTAACCGCCAAATTCAGAGCAGACCCCATGAAACGCGCGCCCCTCGACGACAGCTTCAAGGTCAATCACAACCCGGTCACCCTGCGCGAAATCGTGCTGGAAAAACTGCGCAGCGCCATCATGAACTTCCAACTGCTGCCCGGTGACCGCCTGGTGGAACGCGACCTGTGCGACCGCCTCGGCGTCAGCCGCACCTCGGTACGCGAAGCCTTGCGTCACCTGGAGTCCGAAGGCCTGGTGGAATTCGCCGATGCCAAGGGCCCACAGGTGGCGATCATTACCCTGGCCGACGCCGTCGACATCTATGAACTGCGGTGCGTGCTCGAAGGCTTGATCGTGCAGTTGTTTACCCTGCGCGCCAAGGCCAAGGACATCAAGGCCCTGGAAAAAGCCCTGGAAGAAAACCGCAAGGCCCTCAAGGACGGTGAGCTGCAACAGGTCATCGACTCGGTCCAAGGCTTCTACGACGTGCTGCTCGAAGGTTCGGGCAACCATGTGGCGGCCACCCAGTTGCGCCAGCTGCAGGCTCGCATCAGCTACCTGCGCGCCACCTCGGTGTCCCAGGAAAACCGTCGCGGCACCAGTAACCAGGAAATGGAACGCATGGTCCAGGCGATCAAGAGCGGCGACCCGCTGGCCGCCCACCAGGCCTGCGTCGATCACGTGCGCGCTGCCGCCGCCGTGGCCCTGGACTACCTCAAGCGCAAACAGGAAGAAACCGGCAAGATTCCGGAAATCACCCTGCCCATCGCGCTGAAAGAACCGCGCATAGGTCACTGACCTTGGCCAGCCCCAGCTTTTGCCCGACATGCGGCGGCAGTGACCTCGGTCACCAGCTGCCACCGGGCGATACCCATGAGCGCCTGATGTGCCGGGGCTGCGGCTATATCCATTACATCAACCCCAAAATCATCGCCGGCTGCATCATCGAGCAGGACGGCAAATACCTGCTGTGCCAACGCGCGATCCCGCCCCGCCCGGGCACCTGGACATTGCCCGCCGGTTTTATGGAAGGTGGCGAAACCACTGAGCAGGCGGCGTTGCGTGAGGTCTGGGAAGAAAGCGGCGTACGTGCCGAGATCCTCTCGCCCTACTCGATCTTCAGCGTGCCCAGGATCAGCGAGGTGTACATCATCTTCCGCGCCATCGCGCTGGAGATCACCGGCCAGTTCGGCCCGGAAACCCTCGACTACAAGTTCTTCGCGCCCGAGGACATTCCCTGGGACAGCATCTACTACCCCGCGATCCGGCAGATCCTCGAACGCTATATCGAGGAACGCCAGGCTGGGGTGTATGGCATCTATATCGGTAATGACGACAGCGGCAAGATCCACTTCATCCGCTGATCTCACGGCTAAGCACGGATCAAAATGTGGGAGGGGGCTTGCTCCCGATAGCACTATGTCAGTCAATACATGAAGTGACTGAACTACCGCCATCGGGAGCAAGCCCCCTCCCACATCTGAATCGGTTCATACCTGAAAAAATCAGGGCGCCAACCCTTCCACGATGATGATCTGCGCCACCCCCGCCCCTTCACGGTGCGCCTTCGCCTCCTGATATTCAGCGGACTCATAACACGCCACCGCCTGCTCATAGCTCTCAAACTCAATCACCACATTACGCTGCCGTGCAGGCCCGCCTTCCATCGCCTCGCTGCGCCCGCCCCTGGCCAGGAACCGTCCGCCAAACTTTGCAAACGCCGCCGGCGCGCGCTGGGTGTACTGCGTGTATTGCTCGGCATCGGACACATCCACATGGGCAATCCAGTAGGCCTTCATCGTGACATCCTCTTGTTGAGTTTTTGTGGTATACCATAATACATACAACCAACAAATCGAGCACTCTCCATGTCCTTCAACAGCATCGCAGACATCATCGAAGACTACCGCCAAGGCAAGATGGTGCTCCTGGTGGACGACGAAGACCGGGAAAACGAAGGCGACCTGTTGCTGCCTGCGGCCTGCTGCACCGCCGAGACTATCAGTTTCATGGCCCGCGAAGCCCGTGGCCTGATCTGCCTGACCCTCACCGACGAACACTGCCAGCGCCTGGGCCTGGAACAGATGGTGCCGAGCAATGGCAGCGTGTTCAGCACCGCGTTTACCGTGTCCATCGAAGCCGCCAGCGGCGTGACCACCGGCATCTCCGCCGCCGACCGCGCGCGCACCGTGGCAACGGCCGTCGACAGCAATGCCGGACCGGCCGACATCGTGCAGCCGGGGCATATCTTCCCGTTGCGCGCCAAGGACGGCGGCGTGTTGACCCGCGCCGGCCACACCGAAGCCGGCTGCGACCTGGCGCGCCTGGCCGGGCACACCCCGGCGTCGGTGATCGTCGAAGTGATGAACGACGACGGCACCATGGCCCGCCGCCCGGAACTGGAAATCTTCGCGCGCAAGCACGGCATCAAGATCGGCACCATCGCCGACCTGATCCACTATCGCCTCAGCACCGAACGCACCGTGGTGCGCATCGGTGAACGCGACCTGCCTACGGTGCACGGCACATTCCGCCTGATCACCTTTGAAGACCGCATCGACGGCGGCGTGCACATGGCCATGGTGATGGGCCAGTTGCGCCGCGATACCCCGGCGCTGGTGCGCGTGCATGTGATCGACCCGCTGCGCGACCTGGTCGGTGCCGACTACAGCGGCCCGTCCAACTGGACGCTGTGGGCGGCCTTGCAACGTGTCGCCGCTGAAGGCACTGGCGTAGTGGTGGTGCTGGCCAACCATGAGTCGTCCCAGGCGCTGCTGGAACGTGTGCCGCAACTGACCCAGGCGCCGCGCCAGTTCAACCGTTCGCAGTCGCGCATCTATTCTGAAGTGGGCACCGGGGCGCAGATCTTGCAGGACCTCGGCGTCGGCAAGCTGCGTCACCTCGGCCCGCCCCTCAAATACGCCGGGCTGACCGGCTACGACCTGGAAGTGGTCGAGAGCATTGCCTTCACCGAATGACGGATAACCGGTAAGGCAAAATGCTTGCACAAAGTTTGGAATACCATAATATGACATTCCATAGATCGAACGCTTTTGCCAAGTGCGCCCGCCAGGGAAAGCACCAATAACAGCCCTTGGCACGGTCGCCTTTTGGGGCCTCGATTAGAGGCCCCGATAGACCTACTGCTCCCGATAGGCGGGCATTACCAAGCCCGCTCAATAACAAAACAAATGAGGGCGTGAAAATGGTGTTGAACAAACGTGCAACCGCAGTGCTGTTCGCGGGTTTACTGGCCACGGCCACTCACGCGGCCATGGCGGCCGAAAGCGTCAATTTCGTGAGCTGGGGCGGTAGCACCCAGGATGCGCAGAAGCAGGCCTGGGCCGACCCCTTCAGCAAGGCCAGCGGCATTACCGTGGTCCAGGATGGCCCCACCGACTACGGCAAACTCAAGGCCATGGTCGAAAGCGGCAACGTGCAGTGGGACGTGGTAGATGTCGAGGCCGACTTCGCCTTGCGCGCCGCCGCCGAAGGCCTGCTCGAACCCCTCGACTTCTCGGTGATACAGCGCGACAAGATTGACCCGCGCTTCGTCTCCGACCATGGCGTGGGCTCGTTCTTCTTCTCCTTCGTGCTCGGCTACAACGAAGGCAAGCTCGGCGCCGGCAAGCCCCAGGACTGGACCGCGCTGTTCGACACCAAGACCTACCCCGGCAAACGCGCCCTCTACAAATGGCCAAGCCCCGGCGTGCTCGAACTGGCGCTGCTGGCCGACGGCGTCCCGGCCGACAAGCTCTACCCCCTGGACCTGGACCGCGCCTTCAAGAAACTCGACACCATCAAGAAAGACATCGTCTGGTGGGGCGGCGGTGCGCAATCGCAACAGTTGTTGGCCTCCGGCGAAGTCAGCATGGGCCAGTTCTGGAACGGTCGCATCCACGCCCTGCAGGAAGACGGCGCGCCCGTGGGCGTGAGCTGGAAGCAGAACCTGGTCATGGCCGACATCCTCGTCGTGCCTAAAGGTTCGAAAAACAAAGCGGCTGCGATGAAGTTCCTGGCCAACGCCAGCAGCGCCAAGGGCCAGGCGGATTTCTCCAACCTGACCGCCTATGCACCGGTGAACATCGACAGCGTGCAGCGCCTGGATTCGGTGCTCGCGCCGAACCTGCCGACCGCCTACGTCAAGGACCAGATCACCCTCGATTTCGCCTACTGGGCCAAGAACGGTCCGGCCATTGCGACACGGTGGAATGAATGGCTAGTCAAATGAAAATGACGGCAACCACACCGACCGGGAGCGCCCTCGGCGCTGCCGGCGCGGTTTCGCCCAAGGCCGGCGCGCCCTCCCTGGCGCAGCGTTGGCGGGGCTCGAGCAACCTGATCCCGGCCCTGCTGTTCCTCGGCCTGTTCTTCCTGGCGCCGCTGATCGGCCTGTTGCTGCGCGGCGTACTGGAACCCACACCGGGCCTGGGCAACTACGAACAGCTGTTCGCCAACTCAGCGTATGCGCGGGTACTGCTCAACACCTTTTCGGTGGCGGGCCTGGTGACCCTGTTCAGCCTGCTGTTGGGCTTTCCGCTGGCCTGGGCGATCACCCTGGTGCCGCGCGGTTGGGGCCGCTGGATCCTGAATATTGTGCTGCTGTCGATGTGGACCAGCCTGCTCGCCCGCACTTACTCCTGGCTGGTCTTGCTGCAAGCCTCCGGGGTGATCAACAAGGCGTTGATGGCCATGGGCATCATCGATGTGCCCCTGGAGATGGTGCATAACCTCACCGGCGTGGTGATCGGCATGAGCTACATCATGATCCCGTTCATCGTGCTGCCGTTGCAGGCGACCATGCAGGCCATCGACCCGATGATCCTGCAGGCCGGCTCGATCTGCGGCGCGAGCCCGTGGACCAACTTCTTCCGCGTGTTCCTGCCGCTGTGCCGGCCGGGGTTGTTCTCCGGCGGCCTGATGGTGTTCGTGATGTCCCTCGGTTACTACGTCACCCCGGCGCTGCTCGGCGGTGCACAGAACATGATGCTGCCCGAGTTCATCATCCAGCAGGTGCAATCGTTCCTTAATTGGGGCCTGGCCAGTGCCGGCGCCGCGTTGCTGATCTTCATCACCCTGGTGCTGTTCTACTTCTACCTGAAGCTTCAGCCGGAATCCCCGGTTGGCGCCAGCAACGCGAGGTAAGCCGTCATGCTCCTGACCCCCAATGCCATGAGCCGCAGGATGCGCTTGGGCCTCTACACCACCACCGGGTTGATTGGCCTGTTCCTGCTGCTGCCGATCGTGTTTATCGTGCTGCTGTCGTTCGGCTCGTCGCAATGGCTGGTGTTCCCGCCGCCGGGCTGGACGCTGAAATGGTACGGCCAGTTCCTCTCCAACGCCGACTGGATGAACGCAGCCATGGCCAGTCTCAAGGTGGCCGTGCTGACCACCGTGTTCGCCGTCGCCCTCGGCCTGCCCACCGCCTTTGCCCTGGTGCGTGGGCGCTTCCCCGGCCGCGAATTGCTCTACGGCCTGTTCACCCTGCCGATGATCGTGCCGCTGGTGATCATCGCCGTGGCGGTTTACGCGCTGTTCCTCAAGCTGGGCTACACCGGCACGATGTTCGCCTTTGTGGTCAGCCATGTGATCGTGGCGCTGCCGTTCACCATCATCTCGATCATCAACTCGCTGAAACTGTTCGACCAGTCGATCGAAGACGCGGCGGTGATCTGCGGCGCTTCGCGCTTGCAGGCGGTGTTCAAAGTGACCTTCCCGGCGATTCGCCCAGGGATGGTCGCCGGTGCGCTGTTCGCTTTCCTGGTCTCGTGGGACGAAGTGGTGCTCAGCGTGATGATGGCCAGCCCGAACCTGCAAACCCTTCCCGTAAAAATGTGGACCACCCTGCGCCAGGACCTGACGCCTGTGATCGCCGTCGCGTCGACGCTGCTGATCGGCCTCTCGGTGCTGGTCATGGTGATTGCCGCCGCCGTTCGCCGGCGTACCGAAACCCGCGCTTGAGCGCCGAGGAGAAGAACATGAGTGCAGTGATCAACGATGTCGCGCAGAGCCATGGCCAACCCCTGGTCAGCCTGCGCAACCTGAACAAGCACTACGGCGAATTCGCTGCCGTGGACAACATCTCGCTGGACATCCAGGACGGCGAATTCCTCACCTTCCTCGGCTCCAGCGGCTCGGGCAAAAGCACCACGCTGTCGATGCTTGCCGGCTTCGAAACACCAAGCAGCGGCGAGATCCTGGTCAGCGGCCAATCACTGGTCAACGTACCGCCGCACAAACGCGACATCGGCATGGTGTTCCAGCGTTACTCGCTGTTCCCGCATTTGTCGGTGCGCGACAACATCGCCTTCCCCCTGGCGATTCGCAAACTGGCCAGCGCTGAACGCGAAAAGCGCGTCGACGCCATGCTCAAGCTGGTGCAGCTTGAGCAATTTGCGCATCGCCGCCCTTCGCAATTGTCTGGCGGCCAACAGCAACGGGTCGCCATCGCCCGCGCGCTGGTGTACGAACCACGCATCCTGCTGATGGACGAACCCCTCGGCGCCCTCGACAAGAAGTTGCGCGAAGACCTGCAAGACGAACTGCGCCAACTGCACCGGCGCCTGGGCATCACCATCGTCTACGTGACCCACGACCAGGAAGAAGCCATGCGCCTGTCCCAGCGCATCGCGATTTTCAGCCACGGCAAGATCGTCGGCCTGGGCAGCGGCTTCGACCTCTACCAGAACCCGCCGAACGCGTTCGTGGCGTCGTTCCTCGGCAACTCCAACTTCCTCAAGCTCAAGGCCCAGGGCAACGCGGCGGCAGCGTTCGAAGGCCAGTCCCTGTCGATCCGCCTGACCAACGGGCTGCACACCGAGCAGGATGTACTGCTGATGGTACGCCCGGAAAAAGCCCTGGCGCTGAGTGTCGAACAGGCCGCTGAACAACCGTTGGCGGCGGGCTGGAACGAAGTGTCGGCGATTGTGGGTGAGGTGCTGTTCCTCGGCGAAAGCCAGACCTGCACAGTAAAAACCCTCGGCGGCACATCGATGACGGTCAAGGCGCTGTCCGCTGCGGGCATGCCCCTCAAGGCCGGCGACCCGGTGCGTGTGCGCTGGGCGACGGCGGATGCGTGTGTGTATACGGAGTGGGCGGAGAGTGATCTGAACAAGGCCGCAGGCGCGCATTGAATCCCATGTGGGAGGGGGCTTGCCCCCGATAGCGTTGTGTCAGTTAAAGATGCATTCACTGACACTCCCTCATCGGGGGCAAGCCCCCTCCCACATTTGAAGTGCGTTTATCCGTCAACTCTTGCGCTCGAAAATCGCCCCCTCGATCCCCAACACCTCACGGGTATCCGCATAAATCCCCACGCCCTTCTCCCACACGTGCTTGATCGACCGGTCGGCGCAGCGAATCCGGTAATTGAGCTCGAACGGCTCCTGCCGTGACAACGCATATTGCACCTCGCGCCACACGTAGTCGGCATCCTGCGCCAGGATCAGGCTGTTGTAGGTGAACTCATGGTTGTCCACCAGGCGCTCGGCGGGGTAGCCGGTCAAATCCAGGCAGCCGGCGCTGACGAATTCCATGGTCCAGTCGCGGTTATTGCGGCCGCGATAGATCAGGCCCGGCATGCTGTCGAGCAAGCTCATGCTGCTGCGCTGGCTGGCCTGCCAGGCGATTTCGCGGCGTTTGTGCGTGGTGACATCGCCGGCCACCAGGTAGAAACCCTGGGGGCCGCGCTTGAGGCTGATCTCGAACCAGCGCAACTCGCCGTTGGGGTGCACAAAGCGCAGGCGCTGGTTGAATGAGGTGTCGGGGCGACGGCGCAGTTCATTCAGGGCCTGGCGCCATAGCGGGCGGTCTTCCTGATGCACGTAATCCATCAGGTTGCGCTCCGCGCCGGGCGGGCCCATCAGCTCGGCCCAGGCCAGGTTGAAGTGGGCGATCTGGCCGTTGTCGCGCAGTTGCAATAAGGCAGCGGGAAAGCAATCCATCAGGTCAATCGGCAGGGGCGCAAACGCTTCGGGGCTGTCCCTCATCTAATGGCGCTCCTCGTGTTTCATCAAGGCGCCGCTGTGCACCCAGGCCGCCAGCTCCAGGCGCGAATGCAGGCCGAGCTTTTGCAATAGGCTGCGCACGTAGATTTTCACCGTGCCGTCGCTGATCCCCAGTTCCCTGCCGATCTGTTTGTTGCTCATGCCGGCGGCGATCAGCGCCAGGGTCTGACCTTCGCGCTCGGTGAGGTTTTCGCTGCCCGCAGCCTCACATGCTTGCGTGGGCTCAGCCTGGTCGGCGAGCAAGGCAATCAGGCTCGAATCCAGCACGATCGCGCCCTTGTGACAGTTGCGCATGTACGCCAGCAACGCATCGGGCTCGGTTTCCTTGAGCACATAACCGCTGGCGCCCAGGCGCAAGGCCGTGAGCAACTCGGCGCGGTCCATGGAGGCGGTGAGCACCACCACCTGGCAATCCAGGTGCAACTGGCGCAATTCATCCAGCACCTGTAATCCGCTGAGGCCAGGCATATGCAAATCCAGCAGCACCTGTTGCGGCGTCAGGCTCACGGCCAGGTTGATGCCCTCGCGGCCGCTGGCCGCCTGCCCCACCACTTCGAAGTCGCCGCTGGCATCGAACAACTGCGCCAGGCCCTTGCGAAACAACGGGTGATCATCGATCAGTAATAAGGTCGTGCAGTCCATCGAGACTCCCCTGTGGCAGATCGTGGTGGCGGCGCAGGCCAAGGTGCACACGCACCCCGTGCGAGCGGATCGCTTCTATGCTCAGCCGCGCGCCGATGCTGGCGGCGCGCTCGCGGATAATCGCCAGGCCGAAATGGTTGTGCTCGTCGCAGGCCGGGATCAAGCCGATGCCATCGTCTTCCACCGACACCGAGGCGTCGCCGTCCTGGGTCTGGCGCAGTTCGATGCGCACGTGGCGCGCGTGGGAATGCCGCACCGCATTGGCCAGGGCCTCGCGAATGATCTGCAGGATCTGCAATTCGGTTTCCGGGCTCAGGGCGTCGTCGGCCAGGCGGTTGTCGAGTTCGAAGACAATGATGCAGCGCCGCGAGAACTCCGCGACCGAATCGGCCAGGGCCTGGCGCAGCGAGCGCCCGTCCATGGTCAGGCGCGCACTGGTGATCAGCTCGCGCACCTGGCGTTGCAGTTGGCTCAGGCCGGTGCACAGGTCCTGCAGTGCCGGCTCGCCCAGTTGCGACTGCAAGCCATGGGCCTGGAACGACAGGTAGCCCAACTGCTGCGCCACCGAATCGTGCAGCTCACGGGCCAGGGCGCCGTGCCGGGAGGTCGCCTGTTTGCGCTGCTGCTCACGGGTTTGGCTGCGCAGGCGTACGGTCACGCCTACCGCCTGCGCCGCCTCTTCCAGTAACTGGCGCCAACTGGCACCGGCGCGCCGGGGGGTGTCGAGCAGCAATGCGCCCTTTTCACCCTCGGGCAAGGCGCATACCAGACGGTGCACGCCCCGTTGCCGGCAGGGTCCGCAGGCTTGGGGGGCGTCCGTCACGCTGGCGTCGCGCCAGGGGCAACGCGCGACCGCCTGGCAGCCGTCGACCCACCCTCGCCGCGTCGGGCCCAGGTCTTCGCCGCCGAGGATCAGGTTAAGCCGGGCAGGCGGCAGCAGTGCGTCGAAACGGTCCAGGAAATCCGACAAGGCACCGTCAGCGTGCAGGGGCAACCCGGCCAATAACCTGCGCACGCTGCGCGCCTGTTCGGCGCGTACAGGCCCCAACCAGAGCGGCCAGCCTTTTGGTCGTGTCAGCACTCTTTGATAACTCCCCGTCCGGTTGCTCTGCGTGGTCGAAAGGCCCAGCAACTTCCATGCCCCGAATGGCCGGCGCGCAAGGCTTATCTCCAAAGGCATAGCCCTTTTTCCAGATTGAGAAGATTTTCCCCATAGGAAAGTATCTCTCCCAACAGGAAACAAACACACACCGTGGAGAGCCCGCATGACGCCTACCCGCAGCCGCCCCATCGTGGTGATGCAATCAGCCGCCGCCAGCGCAGCGTTCATCAACGAACTGCACATGCCCGTGCTGTTGAACGGCGAACACCCCGACTTTGCGCGACGCCTGCAACAGGCGCTGGCCAGCGCCACCGTGGGCTGCCGGCTCTACCTGCTGGGCGACGAAGCCTTTATCTGGCGTGTGCACGGCGAGGCCCGCGCCGCTGGCCTGGAAGACGACGAGATCGACATGACCTGCACCACACCGGGCCTGCGCCAGGTGTATTGCGCGCACTGCGGCCTGACCCAGGCGGCCGGGCCGGAGCCGCTGTTGAACTGCATCGGTTGCCACGTCGGGCTGGAGGTCCGCACGCATTTTTCCCGGCGCCTGGGGGCGTATCTCGGCGTGTGCATCAACCCCGACCAGCCCTACGCGGGGTTCCAGCCATGAGCGCGGCCCTCAACGTACAGGTCAGCGCCGCACGCATGCTCACGCCGGTGGTGCGCGAATTCACCCTGACGCCCGCCACAGGCAGCCTGCCCGGCTTCTCGCCCGGCAGCCATGTGCAGGTGCACCTGCCGCTGGCCGAAGGCACGGTGCGCAACGCCTATTCACTCACCAGCGACCCGGCGCACTCCCAGCACTACCGCATCGCCGTGCGCCTGCAAGACGCCTCGCGCGGTGGCTCGCAGTACCTGCACAGGCAGGTGCAGGTCGGCGACACCTTGCAGATTTCACCACCGGCCAATCTGTTCGCACCCCATGGCACCGCGCGCCTGCATATCCTCATCGCCGCCGGGATCGGGATCACGCCGTTCATGGCCTATATCGCCGCGATGGAACAGCAGCAGGCCGACTTCGAACTGCATTACCTGTTCCGCCGAGGCCTCAGCGACGCCTATCTCGACGAGTTACAAGAGCGCCTCGGCCCGCGCCTGCACACCTACGACCGGCGCCCGGACCTAGACCGGATCCTCGGCAATCGACCGCTGGGCAGCCACGTCTACACCTGTGGTCCGCAGCCCTTGCTTGAGGCGGTTGAGCAACACGCTGCACGCCTCGGTTGGCCGAACAGGCGTGTGCATTCGGAAGCCTTCAAGGGCGCACAACCCGGCCAGCCATTCGACTTGCAGCTGCTGCGCAGCGGCCGACGCCTGCGGGTCGAGGCCGAGCAAAGCCTGCTCGAAGCCCTGGAACACGCAGGATTACAGGTGCCCAACCTGTGCCGTGGCGGGGTCTGCGGCCAGTGCATCACGCGCCACCAGGGCGGCGCCATCGAACACCGCGACAGCTTCCTCAGCCCGGCCGAGCAGGCCGACTTTCTGATGCCCTGCGTCTCGCGCGGCAGCGGCCCCTGCGTTTCGCTGGACCTATAGGAGTGAGTGCCATGCCCCTGCAAACGAGCCCCGTGCTGAGCTATCGCGACGATTTCAGCTTTCGCAACAGCCCGGCAGCGATCCGGCGTTTCCCCTTTCCCTTTATCGAGGACAGCTACCTGTACTCGGTAAACATCGAACCGGCCATCTCCCGCGACCCCGGCTCGATCTATGAGCACGCCTTCGACATCGACGAGCACTACCGCTCGGAAATGGCCGAGCGCGCCCTGGTGCTGGACAAGGACCCGCGCCGCTACCTGGTGATGCCGCACATGCAAGTGGCGGCCTGGGATGCGCTGCAGATGATCATGGAACACCTGGCCGCCGACTACCCGCAGTCGTTCAGCCTGACGCAAAACGGCGAGCGCTGGCAGTGGCGCAACCACCTGCTGGACATCGACCAGGCCTTCATCTTCGGCGATGCCAGCAGCCTGCCCTGCGCGCCGCTGGAGTACATCGGCCGTCAGGTGCAGGGGGATTTCGCCCTGCTCGACCAGCGCGACGGCGACCTGTACATGGACGCCGGCCTGGTCACCAGCCCGGCAGACTGGTCGCTGGCGTTCGACGCCGGCATGAGTTTCAAGCAATGGCACGCACCGGTGCCCATGGCCCATCAGATGGGCGTGTTCGAACGGGCGCTGAAGTACCTGCTCAACCTGCAGGTCGGCCAGCCGGTACGGCGCTTGAACTGGACCCTGACCATCAACCCGCGCCTGGATTCGTCGCCGGAAACCTTCCATGAATGGGGCGCCGATCGCGGCCGGATCACCGCGCAGAACGTCGGCCAGCAGGTGCACCTGCGGGTCGAGCTGCAAGTGATGGCGCGCCTGCCGCGCAGCCACGCGGTGATGTTCAGCATCCGCACCTACCTGATCAGCCTGGACGAGCTGGTCACGCAACCCGGCTGGGGCTGTCGCCTGCACCGCGTGCTGCGCGACCTGCCCGACCCCATCGCCGACTACAAGGGCATGACCCGCTACCGCCACACGCTGGTCGAGTGGCTGAGCCAGTTCGACCCACAGGCCTGACGCCCCTTCTTCTACGACAAGGAACCTCACATGACCCACTCATGGCGTATTTCTGCATTGGCCGAACGGCACCGCGCCCTCGGCTCCCACCTCGAAGACTGGAACGGCATGGGCACTGCCTGGACCTACAGCAGTGACCTCGCCGACCACCACCAGGCGATCCGCACCCGCGCCGGCCTGATGGACGTGTCCGGCCTGAAAAAAGTCCATTACGTGGGCCCCCACGCCGAGAGCCTGTTGCAGTGGGCCACCACTCGCGACATCGCCAAGCTCTACCCCGGCAAATCGGTGTATGCCTCGATGCTCGACGAGGACGGCAAGTTCGTCGATGACTGCATCGTCTACCGCACCGGCCCCAACGCGTTCATGGTGGTGCATGGCGCGGGCACCGGGCATGAAATGCTCGTGCGCTCGGCCCAGGGCCGGCAAGTGGCGGTGCTGTTCGATGACGACCTGCACGACCTGTCGCTGCAAGGTCCGCTGGCGGTGGATTTCCTCGCCGAACACGTGCCTGGCATCCGCCAGCTGGCGTACTTCCACCACCTGCAAACCCGCCTGTTCGACCGGCCGGTGATGATCTCGCGCACCGGCTACACCGGGGAACGTGGCTATGAGATTTTCTGCAAGGCCGCCGATGCGCCGTTCCTGTGGGACAGCATCCTCGAACAAGGCGCGAGCCTGGGGATCATCCCCTGCGCCTTCACCGCCCTGGACTGGTTGCGGGTGGAAAGCTCGCTGATGTTTTTCCCCTACGACAACTCGCAGATGTACCCCTTCGCCGACCAGAAGGCCGGCGACACGCTCTGGGAAATGGGCCTGGATTTCACTGTTTCACCTGGCAAGAACGCCTTCCGTGGCGCCGAAGAACACCTGCGCCTGCGCGGCCAGGAGCGCTTCAAGATCACCGGCGTGCTGCTTGAGGGCGTCCGCGCCGCCGAGGCCGGCGACACCGTGTGGCAGGGCAACCAGCAAGTCGGCGTGATCACCTGCGGCATGTATTCGCGCCTGAGCAAACGCTCGATGGCCATCGCGCGCATGAGCGTCGCCTGTTCCGAACCCGGTATTGCCTTGCAGGTTCGCGGCAGCCTTGAGGCCAGCGCCAGCACCCACGCCCTGCCCTTCGACGACCCGCAAAAAACCAAGCGCACGGCCAAGGGCTGAGCCTTCCTTCACGCAATTCAGGAGCCTTCGATGGACGCCTCCAGCGAACATTACATCCTCAAGATCACCTGCCCGGCGGCGTCCGGGATTGTCGCCGCGATCAGCGCGTGCCTGGCCCAACAGCAGTGCTACATCAGCGAGCTGGCACAGTTCGACGATGAGTTCACCGGGCAGTTTTTCATGCGCGCGGTGTTCCGTTTCAACACCGGCGTGAGCGGCGACATCGGCGCCCTGCGCAAAGGCCTCGGCGACCTCGCCGGTGGCTTCGACATGCACTGGCAGTTGTTCAGCTCACGCCAACCGACCCGCGTGCTGCTGATGGTCAGCAAGTTCGACCACTGCCTCACCGACCTGCTCTACCGCCACCGCAAGGGCGAGATGGACATGCACATCACCGCCGTGGTCTCCAACCACCTGGACCTGCGGGCGATGGCCGAACGCGAAGGCATCCGCTTCATCTACCTGCCAATCACCCAGGACACCAAGGCCGGCCAGGAAGCCGAGCTGATGCGCATCGTCGAAGACACCCAGACCGACCTGGTGGTGCTCGCGCGCTACATGCAGATCCTGTCCGACGGCCTGTGCCAGCAACTGTCGGGCCGGGCGATCAATATCCATCACTCGTTCCTCCCAGGGTTCAAGGGCGCCAAGCCGTATCACCAAGCCTATGACCGTGGCGTCAAGCTGATCGGCGCCACCGCCCACTACGTCACCAGCGACCTGGATGAAGGCCCGATCATCGAGCAGGAAATCCAGCGCGTCGACCATACCCACCTGCCCGACTCGCTGGTCGCCATCGGCCGTGACACCGAAACCGTGGCCCTTTCCAAAGCCCTGAAATACCACCTGGAACACCGGGTGTTCATCAACCAGGACAAGACAGTGATCTTTCGCTGAAACCTTCAGGAGGCACGCTCATGACCCTACGTGTTGCAATCATCGGTGCCGGCCCATGCGGCCTGGCGCAACTTCGCGCGTTCCAGTCGGCCCGCGACAAAGGCGCCGCCATCCCTGAGCTGGTGTGCTTTGAAAAACAGCAGGACTGGGGTGGCATGTGGAACTACACCTGGCGCACCGGCCTCGACGAGAACGGCGAGCCGGTGCACGGCAGCATGTACCGCTACCTGTGGTCCAACGGCCCCAAGGAATGCCTGGAGTTCGCCGACTACACCTTCGAAGAGCATTTCGGCCGGCCCATCGGTTCCTACCCGCCGCGTGAAGTGCTGTGGGACTACATCAAGGGCCGCGTGGAAAAGGCCGGCGTGCGCGACTACATCCGCTTCAACAATGTGGTGCGCCAAGTCACCTTCGACGAACAGAGCCAGCGCTTCACCCTCTACGCCCACGACTACACCAGCGACACCTTGACCTGTGAAGCATTCGACTACGTGATCAACGCCTGCGGCCACTTCTCCACGCCCAAGGTGCCGTACTTCGAAGGCTTCGAACAGTTCGCCGGGCGCATCCTGCATGCCCACGATTTTCGCGAGGCGCTGGAGTTCAAGGACAAGGACCTGCTGATCGTCGGCAGCAGCTATTCGGCCGAGGACATCGGCTCGCAATGCTACAAATACGGCGCGCGCAGTATCACCAGTTGCTACCGCAGCGCGCCCATGGGCTATGCCTGGCCGGATAACTGGGAAGAAAAACCGCTGCTCCAGCGCCTGGAAAACAACCGCGCGTACTTTGTCGATGGCACCAGCAAACACATCGACGCGGTGATCCTGTGCACCGGCTACAAGCACCACTTCCCGTTCCTGCCCGATGAACTGAGCCTCAAGACCGACAACCGCCTGTGGCCGATGAACCTCTACAAGGGCGTGTTCTGGGAACCCAATCCCCGCCTGATCTACCTCGGCATGCAGGACCAGTGGTACTCCTTCAACATGTTCGACGCCCAGGCCTGGTATGCCCGCGACGTGATCCTCGGGCGCATTCAGCTGCCCAGCCACGCCGACATGGTCGCCGACAGCCAAGCGTGGCACGCACGGGAACAGGCCCTGGAAACCAACCAGCAGATGTTCGAGTACCAGGGCGCCTATATCCAGCAACTGGTGGACGCCACCGACTACCCGAATTTCGACATCGCCGCCGTCAACGAAACCTTCCTGCACTGGAAGCACGACAAGGCGGAAAACATCATGGGCTATCGCGACAAGTCCTATCGCTCGCTGATGACCGGCACCCAGTCGCCGCCGCACCACACGCCGTGGTTGCAGGCCCTGGATGACTCGATGGCGGCGTACTTGAGTGAGCCCACGACACCCATCAAGTCGGTCGGCTGATGATGAATGCACCGCGTGTTTCCCATCCCCGCGAACCCGGGCTGTTTGCCCGCGCGCCTAACCTGGAACGCTACCGCGTGGCCGCCGGCGGCGTGACCCTGGTCGACTTGCAGCCCGGCGACGGCCTGCAGGTGATCGACGTCGAAGGCCGGCAAACCTGCGCACTGCTGGCCCTCGACGCCGGCGGCCGCAGCGCGTTGGCGAGCTGGGGCCTGAGCGGGTCAACGGTTTGCAGCGTGGCTGGGCGTATCGGCCAGGCGCTCCAGCGGCGCGGCATCGACACACAGGCATTGCCGCTGGCTGCCTCGCTGTGGGACGCCGACAGCCCGCCCGGCCACAGCCGACAATTTGTCGCCGAGGACGCGCTGCTGGTAATCGTCGCCGCACCCGCCGAGGCCACCGCCGTCGACCGGCAATACCGGCCCAGCGAGCTGCGTCTGATAGTGACGCGGGCCAATCCCTCGCCGCTGCTGCTGCCGGCCCTGCCCGAGCCGTTGGGCGATGTACTCGACGAATTCACCCTGCGCGCGGGCACGGCCCACGGCTACACCGTCGCCAAAGGGCAGTACATCCAGGTGCTGGACGTCGCAGGCCGCCAGTGTTCGGACTTCGTCGCCCTTGACCGGCGGGCCCTGGATCGCGGCGTCGAGCTGGACCTGGACCAGACCGTCACGCGCACGCTGAACGGCAGCGCCTACCCGGCACCGGGGCTGTTTTCGAAGTTTTTCGACCGCCATATGCAACCGATGCTGGAGGTGGTGCAAGACACCGTCGGGCGCCACGATTCATTCGCCCTGGCCTGCGCGGCGCGCTACTACGAAACCCATGGCTATTTCGGGCACGACAACTGCAGCGACAACCTCAGCCGCGTCCTTGCCCCCCATGGCGTGCAGGCGCGCAACGGCTGGCCGGCGATCAATTTCTTCTTCAACACCGGTATCGATGCGCACCAGCAGATGACCCTGGATGAACCCTGGTCACGGCCCGGCGATTATGTGCTGCTGCGGGCCATGACCGACCTGCTGTGTGGCAGTACCTCGTGCCCGGATGACATTGACCCGGCCAATGGCTGGAACCCGACCGACATCCATGTCCGCATCTACAGCGAGAAGGAGCGTTTTTCCATCGCCATGAGCACTCGAACCACGGCGGATGCCGACCCGATCCTCACCCGTGAGTCCGCGTTTCACTCACGTACCCGCGCCCTCACCGGCAGCTTCACCGACTACCGCAACTGGTGGCTGCCGCTGCGCTACGACGGTTACGGCGTCACCGAGGAATACCTCGGTTGCCGCGAACGCGTGGCGGTGATGGACCTGACCGCCCTGCGCAAATTCGAAATCATCGGCCCCGACGCCGAAGCCCTGTTGCAGTACTGCCTGACCCGCGACGTACGGCGCCTGGCGGTGGGCCAGGTGGTGTATTCGGCGATGTGCCACGCCCACGGCGGCATGCTCGACGACGGTACCCTGCTGCGCCTGGGCCCGGACAACTTCCGCTGGATCTGCGGCGAAGACTACGCCGGCGTGTGGTTGCGCGAGCAGGCACAGAAACTGGGCATGAAGGTGTGGGTCAAGTCCGCCAGCGAGCAGATTCACAACCTGGCGGTGCAGGGGCCGCTGAGTCGCGAACTGCTCAAGCAGATGGTCTGGACCCCGCCCACGCAACCGAGTGTGGAAACCCTCGGCTGGTTTCGCTTCCTGGTCGGTCGGCTGGACGGTTTCGACGGCTGCCCGTTGATGATTTCGCGCACCGGCTATACCGGCGAACTGGGCTTTGAGGTGTGGTGCCAGCCCGAAGACGCCGAACGGGTCTGGGACCGCATCTGGCAACTCGGCCAACCCTTGGGCCTGGTGCCCCTGGGCCTGGAAGCCCTGGACCTGCTGCGCATCGAAGCCGGGCTGATTTTCGCCGGCTACGAGTTCAGCGACCAGACCGATCCGTTCGAGGCCGGTATCGGTTTCAGCGTGCCGCTCAAGAGCAAGACCGACGACTTTATCGGTCGCGACGCCCTGCTGCGGCGCAGCGCCCATCCCAGCCACAAGCTGGTCGGCCTGCACCTGAGCGGCAACGAGACCGCTCACCATGGCGACCCGGTGTACCAGGGCCGGGCCCAGGTCGGGGTGATCACCAGTGCCTGCCGCTCACCGCTGCTGGCCAGCAATATCGCGCTGTGCCGGGTCGACGTGAGCTGCGCCGAGCCCGGCACTGAACTTGAGATTGGCAAAGTCGATGGCCTGCAGAAGCGCATCAGCGCCACGGTCAGCGCAGCGATTTTCTACGACCCGGACAAAAGCCGGGTGCGCAGTTGATCGTCCCGAAACGTGTGTGCCACCCCATTTTGACTGCCCCAACCTAACCGCTATTCAGACATGGGAATACGAAGATGGAAGCGACGACGTTCGAGGCTGTACCGCAGGCTGCCGGCTCGGTGGGCAGCCTGCACCGCAAGATCGACTGGCGCGGGGCATTCTGGGTCGCCAGTGGTGTGCCCGCGCTGGTGTTGTTCTCCATCGGTGCGATCGCCGCCACGGTGGGCAAACCGGCATGGATCGTGTGGATCGTGTCGATCCTGTTCGGGTTTATCCAGGCCTTCACCTACGCCGAGATCGCCGGGCTGTTCCCGCACAAATCCGGCGGCGCCTCGGTGTACGGCGCGGTGGCCTGGGTGCGCTACAGCAAGCTGATCGCACCGGTGTCGGTGTGGTGCAACTGGCTGGCCTGGTCGCCGGTGCTGTCCATCGGTTCGGGGCTGGCGGCGGGGTATATCCTCACGGCGCTGTTTCCCGCCGATGCGTTGATCAACACCTGGCAACTGACCCTGCTGGACCTGGGCTGGGTCAAGAGTGGTCTGTCGTTGCGCATCAACGCGACGTTCGCCATTGGTTTGTTGATTTTGCTCACGGTGTTTGCCGTGCAGCACGGCGGCATCCTGCGGTCGGCGCGCCTGACCCTGGTGCTCGGCGTTACCTCATTGATTCCGCTGCTGCTGGTGGGCGTGGTGCCGTTGTTCACCGGGGATGCGACCCAGGCCAACTTCCTGCCGCTGTACCCCCTGGCACATGACGCGGCCGGGCAAGTCATCGATGGGCCGTGGGATATGTCCGGCTGGTCACTGATGGCCGGTGGGCTGTTCATGGCGGCGTGGTCCACCTACGGCTTTGAAACGGCGGTGTGCTACACCCGTGAGTTCAAGGACCCCAAGCGCGACACCTTCAAGGCGATCTTCTACGCCGGCCTGCTGTGCATCCTGGTGTTCACCCTGGTGCCGCTGGCATTTCAAGGCAGCCTCGGGCTGGGCCAACTGGTGACGCCGGCGGTGCTCGACGCCAGTGGCGCAATCGTGACGCCTGCGGTGTACAGCGGCCTGCTCTCGCCGGCGATCTACAGCGGCATGGGCGTTGGCCAGGTGATGGCCGACAGCATCGGCGGCGGCAAGGTGGTGGCCAATATCGTGCTGATCATGCTGGTGCTGGCGACGTTGCTGGCGATCATGACCTCGATGTCCGGTTCGTCGCGCACCCTGTATCAGGCCTCGGTGGATGGCTGGCTGCCCAAGTACCTGGGGCGGACCAACGAACATGGCGCGCCAACCGCAGCAATGTGGACCGACCTGTCGTTCAACCTGCTGCTGTTGCTGATGTCGGACTACGTGTTCGTGCTTGCGGCGTCCAACGTCAGCTACATCATCTTCAACTTCCTCAACCTCAATGCCGGCTGGATCCACCGCCTGGACCGCCCCGACTGGGTGCGCCCGTACAAAGCCCCCACCGTGCTGCTGGCAGCCGGCGGCGTACTGAGTTTCGTCAACCTGGCCTGCATGGGCCTGGGCGCGGACATCTGGGGCGCAGGCACGCTGGTCACCGGCTTGCTGTTGGCGCTGCTGATCCTGCCGGTGTTCTGCTACCGCCACTATGTGCAGGACAAGGGCCGCTTCCCCGCCGCCATGCTCACCGACCTGTATATCCAGGCCGATGACGGCCAGCGCCGCGCCGGCTGGCTGCCCTATGCCACGCTGATCGCCGGTGTGCTGGTGGTGTATGCCTGCCATCAACTGGTAGCCTGAGCCTTCTGGCCTGCCTATGGCTGAGGGATTCTTATCCCTCAGCGCCTTATTTCCCCAGACAACGGTGACGCTTTTGACCAGCTCTCTCCCCACGCTTGCCCGCGATATCGACGGCAAGGCCATCTCTGCCCAGGTGCTCGACGAGGTTCGCGAAGAGGTCCTGCTGCTAGCCTCGCAGCAAATCTACCCGGCCCTGGCGGTATTGCTGGTGGGCGATGACCCGGCCAGCCACGTCTACGTGCGTAATAAGCTGCTGCGGGCCAAGGACGTCGGGATTCGCTCCCTGGAATACCGACTGCCGGAGGATGCCAGCCAGGCGCAGGTGCTCGACCTGCTTGCCCAGTTGAACGCCGACACGACGGTCAACGGCATCCTGGTGCAGTTACCGCTGCCGGCGCATATCGACGAAGCGGCAGTGATCCACGCGATCGACCCGATCAAGGATGTGGATGGCTTCCACCGCGAAAACGTCGGTGGCCTGGTGCAAGGCATCGAAGTGCTCACGCCCTGCACACCCAGCGGCTGCATGCGCCTGCTGCACGAAACCTGCGGCGACTTGAGCGGCTTGCACGCGGTGGTGATCGGTCGTTCGAACATTGTCGGCAAACCCATGGCGACCCTGCTGCTGCAGGCCAACTGCTCGGTCAGCGTGGTGCACTCGCGCAGCGTCGATGCCCCGGCGTTGTGCCGTTTAGCCGACATCGTCGTCGCCGCCGTAGGCCGGCCGCAGTTGATCGACGCCAGTTGGCTCAAGCCCGGCGCAGTGGTGATTGATGTGGGGATCAACCGCATCACCACCGAGACCGGCACACGGTTGGTGGGGGATGTGGACTATGCCAGCGCACGCACCGTAGCCAGCGCGATCACGCCGGTGCCCGGCGGTGTGGGGCCAATGACGATTGCCTACCTGCTGAAGAACACCCTGGTAGCGAGCCAGCTGCAACGCAGCAAGGCAAATGCGGGAGGGAACTTGCCCCCGATGGCCGTGGCTCAGCTACAACCAAGCTGACTGAAAGACCGCTGTAGGCGCATAGGTATCCACAACGGTAACCACGATGCGAAGCGAGCCGCTCTTGCTCTTGCTGTAGATCTTGATCTTGCTTTAGATCTTGATCTCAGGCGCCCCGTTAACCACGCTGGCCGGAATTCGATAGTGATTTGGGGGGTAAACCGGCAGGGATGCCGGTTTAGCCGCCCCGCGCCATGGATGGCGCGTGGCGGCGGCCCCCCACATCACTGTCGGATTACGGGCACACCGAGCCTAGGCGAGGTGCCGAGTGGTGGGGCGAGGACTTTTTGCTTACTTTTGGGTCCCTCCAAAAGTGAGTCGCTGTAAGAGCGAAACCATAAGCAGCCGTTACCGCAGCAACGGATATGTACTCATTCCAACTCCAACAAATGGTCGGCCCAAAGGCCGCCATCGGGAGCAAGCCCCCTCCCACATTTCAGTCCCGTGGCACCAGTTAGAGAGTCGTCGGCTCCCGAGCCGCCAAGGGGCAAGTCGAATCGTCGCACCGCCTCTCCCACATTTTGAGCTGCGTTTACTCAGGGGGAATGATCAGTGGTTGTAGGCCCGCTCATTATGCTCGGCCAGGTCCAACCCCATCTCCTCCACCGACTCATGGGCACGCAAGCCAACCAGGGCATTGACCACCTTGAGGATGATCCAACTGATCACAAAACAGTACACCGTAGTCAGCAGCACCCCCTTAAGCTGGGCAACCACCTGCCCGCCCATGGTCACGCCTTCCACCAGGCCACCCATGGACGGTACACAGAACACGCCAGTCAACACCGCGCCAATCATCCCGCCAATGCCGTGCAGGCCGAACACGTCGAGGCTGTCGTCGTAGCCAAAACGGCGCTTCAACACCGTCACGCTCAAATAACAGAACACCCCGCACAGCAAACCAATGGCCAACGCACCGCCGACGCCCACATAGGCACACGCCGGGGTGATCCCCACCAGGCCGGCCAACGCGCCGCTGGCCAGGCCGAGGGCACTGGGCTTGCCGACCTTGAACCACTCGGTGAACATCCAGCCGAGAATCCCGGCGCAGGCGCCCAACTGAGTGTTGAGCATGACGATGCCCGAGGTGCCGCTGAGGCCGCCACCGGAGCCGATATTGAAGCCGAACCAGCCGACCCAGAGCATCGCCGCGCCGGCCATGGTCAGGCTGAGGTTATGCGCAGGCATCGGCGTGTTCTGGTAGCCCTTGCGCTTGCCGAGGATCAGGCACGCAGCGAGCGCAGCCACACCGGCATTGATGTGCACGGCGGTGCCGCCGGCAAAGTCGAGCACGCCCCAGTTATGCATCAAGGCCCCCGAACCGCCCCAGACCATATGCGCCACCGGGGCATAGACCAGGGTGAACCAGAGGGCCATGAACAGCAGCGCCGCCGAAAATTTCATGCGCTCGGCAAAAGCGCCGGCGATCAGGGCCGGGGTGATGATGGCGAAGGTCATCTGGAAGGTCACGAACACCCCTTCCGGAATATCCCCCACCAGGCTCTCCGGGGTCATGCCCGCCAGAAAGGCGCGGCTCAGGCCGCCGACAAAACTGTTGAAGGTCACCTGCCCTTCGACCATGCCGGTGGTATCGACCACCATGCTGTAGCCGTAGATCACCCACAGCACGCCCACCAGGCCGGCGATGCCGAAGCACTGGGTGAACAACGAGAGCATGTTTTTCGCACGGACCAGGCCGCCATAGAACAACGCCAGCCCCGGCAAGCACATGAACAGCACCAGCACGGCGGCGGTGACCATCCAGGCGGTGCTGCCGGTGTTCAAGGTGGGGGCGTCGGCGGCCTGGGCGAGGGGCACAAGTGCACCGCTCGCCAATAAGCCAATAAGGGATTTGCCGAGAAGACGATTGACCATGTTCAAAGCTCCTGCAACAGAAGTGTGTAGGAGCGAGCTTGCTCGCGAAAAACGTCCAGGCAACGCGTTCATCCAGGGTGCCAGCGTTATCGTTGACGCTCTTCGCGAGCACGCTCGCGCCTACAGGGGGGGTAAACTCAGTAACCGGAACCCGGCACCCAACTGGTCCCCGCCAGCGGCACCCGCGCCATGGCGGCCGATTCCACTGTCAGGGCCACCAGGTCCTCGGGGTCGAGGTTGTGCAGGTGCGATTTGCCGCACGCACGGGCCATGGTCTGCGCCTCCAGCACCATCACCCGCAGGTAGTTGGCCAACCGCCGCCCGCCTTCCACCGGGTCGAGGCGCTTGGACAGCTCCGGGTCTTGGGTGGTGATGCCGGCCGGGTCGCGGCCGTTCTGCCAGTCGTCATAGAAGCCGGCGGCCGAGCCGATCTTTTTCAGTTCCGCGTCCAGCCGTGGGTGGTTGTCGCCCAGGGCAATCAGCGCCGCCGTGCCGATGGCGACCGCATCCGCGCCCATCGCCATGGCCTTGGCCACATCGGCACCGTTGCGAATCCCGCCCGACACGATCAACTGGACCTTGCGGTGCATGCCCATCTCTTGCAAAGCCTGTACCGCTTGCGGGATGGCCGACAAAATCGGGATGCCCACATGCTCGATAAACACTTCCTGGGTCGCAGCAGTACCGCCTTGCATGCCGTCGAGCACGATCACATCGGCACCGGCCTTGACCGCCAGCTTCACGTCGTAATACGGCCGGCTCGCGCCGATTTTCACGTAGATCGGCTTTTCCCAATCGGTGATTTCGCGCAGCTCGGCAATCTTGATCGCCAGGTCGTCGGGGCCGGTCCAGTCCGGGTGGCGGCAGGCGCTGCGCTGGTCCACGCCGATCGGCAAGGTGCGCATGCCGGCCACACGCTCGGTGACTTTCATGCCGAGCAACATGCCGCCGCCGCCGGGCTTGGCGCCCTGGCCGAGAACGATCTCGATGGCGTCGGCCTTGCGCAAATCATCCGGGTTCATGCCGTAGCGTGATGGCAGGTACTGATACACCAGGTGCTGGGACTGGCCGCGCTCTTCCGGGGTCATGCCGCCGTCACCGGTGGTGGTGCTGGTGCCGGCGATGGTCGCGCCACGGCCCAGGGCTTCCTTGGCGTTGGCCGACAACGCACCGAAACTCATGCCGGCGATGGTCACCGGGATCTTCAGGTGGATCGGCTTCTTGGCGAAGCGATTGCCGAGGATCACATCGGTGCCGCACTTCTCGCGATAGCCTTCCAGTGGGTAGCGCGACACGCTGGCGCCGAGCAGCAGCAAGTCATCGAAGTGCGGCAGCTTGCGCTTGGTGCCGCCACCGCGAATGTCGTAGATGCCGGTTTCGGCGGCACGCTGGATTTCCTGGATGGTCAGGCGGTCGAAGGTGGCCGACTCGCGCAGGACCGGAGGGGTTTGTTCAGTCATGGTGAAGCTCCTGATCAGTACGCGGAGGCGTTATCGACTTTGAAGTTGTAGAGTTGACGGGCCGAGCCGTAGCGCTTGAAATCCGCCGCCTGGTGGGCGAAGCCGGCGCGGTCGAGCAGTTCCTGCAACTCTTGCAGGTGCTCGCTGCGCATCTCTTTTTCGACGCAGTCCGAGCCAAGGGACTCCACCGTGCCTTTCACGTAGATGTGGGTTTCGTAGAGCGAATCGCCCAGCGCATCGCCGGCGTCGCCGCACACCACCAGGCGCCCGGCCTGGCCCATGAAACAGCTCATATGGCCGATGCTGCCGCCGACGACGATGTCGATGCCCTTCATGGAGATCCCGCAACGCGCGCCCGCATCGCCCTCGATCACCAGCAAACCGCCATGGGCCGTGGCCCCGGCCGCCTGGGACGCGCTGCCTTTGACACGCACCGAGCCGGACATCATGTTCTCGGCGCAGCCCACGCCGACATTGCCGTGCACGGTGATCGAGGCCTGCTGGTTCATGCCCGCGCAGTAGTAGCCGGCGTGGCCCTCGATATCGATGGACACGGCCTGGTTCACCCCCACCGCGAGGTTGTGCTTGCCGTTGGAATGGGTCACGCGCCACTCGTTGTCGATGGCCTGGGCGTGCAGCGCCTGGTTGAGGTCACGCACGGTGGCGGTGGAAAGATCGATGGTTTTCATGTGTGCGCTCCTTAAGCTGACTGGCGTTCCCAGATGTACAACGTGGCCGGTGCCGGCTCCCAGATCCGCGCGTTCTCGATGCCCGGCAGGCTCGACAGCGCCTGGTATTCGGAGGCCATGGCGACGTAGTCGTCGGTCTCGGCCAAGATCGCTGGCTTGCACGCAATCGGGTCACGGATCACCGCAAAGCCGTTGCGCGTGCCGATGGCGAAGGTGAAGAAGCCGTCGAGGTCTTCCAGGGCATGGTCCAGCGCCTCTTTGAGCGAGTCACCCTGTTGCAGGCGCCAGGTCAGGTAGCCGGCGGCGACTTCGGTGTCGTTGTCGGTTTCGAAGTGGATGCCTTCGCGCTTGAGCTCCTGGCGCAGGCGGAAGTGGTTGGACAGCGAGCCGTTGTGCACCAGGCACAGGTCGGCGCCGGTGGAGAACGGGTGGCTGCCTTCCATGGTCACCGCGCTTTCGGTGGCCATGCGCGTGTGGCCGATGATGTGGCTGCCCTGCATGTTTGCCAGGCCGAAGCGTTGGGAAATTTCCTGGGGCAGGCCCATGCCCTTGAGGATCTCGATGCTCTGCCCGGCGCTCATGATGCGCACGCTCGGCGCCAGTTCGGCCAGGGCCAGGCGCACCGGGGCTTCGTCGGCGTGGATCTTCAATACAGCGGCGCTGGCGTTCTGGAACCAGTCCAGGGAACAGCCGAGGCGCCCTTCCAGCTCGCCCATCAAGCCTTTCCAATCGAAGGCTTCGGTGGTGGCTTGCAGGGTCAGCTTGACCCAGCCATCGGCGACTTCATCGCCGTAGATGGCGAAACCGGCGCTGTCCGGGCCACGGTCAGTCATGGCTTGCAGCATGGGTTCAAACAGCTTGCCGAGCTGGGGTTCCAGCTGCGGATTCTTCAGGTACAGGCCTACGATTCCACACATAACAAGTCTCCGTCACACGGTGTCAGAAAAATTCGGTATAGCGCTGGATTTCCCAGTCGCTCACATGGCGGCTGTACTCCACCCACTCCATGCGCTTGAGCTTGATGAACTCGCCCACGATCTGCGGGCCGAGCACTTCGGCGAACAGCGCGTCGGCTTCCAGCGCGTCGCAGGCTTCCTTGAGGGATTGCGGCAGGGTCTTGATGCCGCGCTCGGCGATCTGCTCGAGGCTCAGGCTGTAGAGGTTTTCGTTGCAGACGTGGTCGATTTCCAGCTGGCGATCGATACCGTCCAGGCCTGCGGCGATGATCGCGGCGCTGACCAGGTAGGGGTTGCAGCCGGCATCCGGCAGGCGGAACTCCAGGCGGCCATACGGCACGCGGACCATGGCCGAGCGGTTGTTGGCGCCAAACGCGATAAAGGCCGGGGCCCAGGTGGCGCCGGACAACGAGTTGCCGACCACCAGGCGCTTGTAGGAGTTGACCGTGGGCGCGGCGAACGCACACAGCGCCGGGCCATGGGCGAGCAAGCCGGCGGCGAAGTGATAGGCGAGTTTCGACAGGCCCATGCCGCTCGGGTCGCTGGCGTCATGGAACAGGTTTTTGTTCTCGGCGCTGCTGATCGACAGGTGAAAGTGCATGCCGTTGCCGGCGCGTTTCGGGTCGGGCTTGGGCATGAAGGAGCAGATCATGCCCAGGTCATTGGCGATCTCGCCGGCGGCCATGCGGAAGAAGGTGAAACGGTCGGCGGAGGTCAAGGCGTCGCTGTAGGTGTAATTGATCTCGAACTGGCCGTTGGCGTCCTCGTGGTCAATTTGATAGACCTCGAAATCCACCGCCTGCAAGGCTTCGGTCAGGCGCTCGAGGAACACCCGCGAACGCGACAGGCCCTTGTAGTCGTAGCAAGGCTTGTCGAGGTTGTCGCTGGGGTCTACCAGTTGCAGCTTGCCGTGCTCGTCGCGGCGCATCAGGTTGAACTCGGGCTCCAGGCCAGTGTTCAACGTCCAACCCTTGTCCTGCAGGCGCTGCACTTGTTGCTGCAACACGTAGCGGCTGTCGTAGGGATGAGGCTTGCCGTCGACATGCCCGACGCACACCACGCGCCCATAACCTGGCTGCCAGGGGACCGGGGTCAAGGTCGACAGATCGCCGCGCGCCATGAAGTCCGGACCGTGGGGCTCCATGCCCATGCCGCTGATGGCAAACCCGGCAAACCCTGCGCCCTCTTCGGCCACGGTCTTGAGCCCGCAGATGGGCACCGACTTGGTCTTGGCCGCACCGTGTATATCCACAAACTGCGCAAGCACGTATTTGATCCCGTGCTTGTCGATGATGCGCTGGGTTTCTGCTGGCAACATTGCGTGTCACTCCTCGCGAAAGGCAAAACCGTGTGGGTGGGCCTAGGCTGTCTTTTTATTCCTAAAAAGAAAGTTAGTTTCCCTACAGGAATGCAATACCCTTGCCAGATTTGTGATCGACACATCGAAGTGGGTGGAGCTGCGCTTTTGTGCTGTATATATGGGAAAATTCTTTTCCCCGCAGGAATACGCACAGCGGGGTGGCCTTCAAGCGCCAGACCTTGCACTTTCCCAGTGCGAAAATAATATTACTGAACGGAAACCGTGCAGGAGCCGATGATCATGTCCACCGAAACCGCCCCGCGCCTCAAGCTCGAGCAATACCTGGGGCTGCAGATCAAACGCCAGCGCCAGGCCCAGGACCTGAAGCTGTCCGACGTGGCGAAGATTGCCGATATCAGCCAGGGCATGTTGAGCAAGATCGAGAACGCCCAGGTCTCCACCAGCCTCGATACCTTGAGCCGCCTGTGCGATGTACTCGGGCTGCCGCTATCGAAGTTATTCAGCGAATACGACCAGCAGGATGGCAGCGCCTTGCTGGTCAAGGCCGACCAGGGCATGGAAGTGGTGCGCCGTGGGACCGAGAAAGGGCATACCTATCACCTGCTCAACCACACGCGCGGGCCGAAGAAGAGCTTCGAGGCGTACATGGTCAGCATGGATGACGCCAGTGAGGAGTTTCCGACCTTTGCCCATCCAGGGACGGAGTTTCTGCATTTGCTGGAGGGGGAGTTGATTTACCGGCATGGCAACCAGCTGTATCGGATGGAGGCCGGGGACAGCTTGACGTTTGAAGGCGAGATTCCACACGGGCCGGAGCAGTTGGTGCAGGTGCCGATTCGGTTGTTGTCGATCATGAACTACGGCAACGACAAGGAATAATCCGAACTCGCGATACACCTGAAGCACAGAGATTCAACTGTGGGAGGGGGCTTGCTCCCGATAAGGGAATGTCAGTGAATGCATTTGTCATTGACCCACCCTTATCGGGAGCAAGCCCCCTCCCACATTTTTGACTGCATTCGATGCCGTCCTGCCCGCTAAAAATTTCCCCTCAGTTAAAAAACTTTCCCAAAACCCCTAGACGCCCTGTCCCCATTCCCCTATAAAGCCACTTCAGGAATATTTTATTCCCCACAAGAAAACGCGCTCAAGGAATGAGCCTGCTGTCCTCAGACATTTTTTCGCTATGCGATGAGCTGCCGCCATCATCCCGAGGACGTGTCATGCAACACGAAAAAAACCATTTCATCATCAAGGTGACGTGCCCCGCCGTGTCCGGCATCGTCGCTGCCGTCACCACTTACCTGGCGGACAAGGCGTGCTACATCGGGGAAATGGCGCAGTTCGACGATGACTTCAGCGGCCGCTTTTTCATGCGTGCCGTGTTCCGTTTCAACGATGGCCACACAGGCGACCTCCAAGAGATCAGAGACGGTTTCGCCGATGTCGCCCAGGCCTTCGACATGCAGTGGGAGCTGCACGACACCCGCGAGCCGATGCGCGTGATGCTGATGGTGAGCAAGTTCGACCACTGCCTCACCGACCTGCTCTACCGCTACCACAAGGGCGAGATGGACATGACCATCACCGCCATCGTCTCCAACCACCTCGACCTGCGGCCGATGGCCGAGCGCGAGGGCATTCGCTTTATCTACCTGCCGGTGTCCAAGGACAACAAGGCCGCGCAGGAAGCCGAGTTGATGAAGATCGTCGACGACACCCGCACCGAGCTGGTGGTGTTGGCGCGCTACATGCAGATCCTCTCCGACGACCTGTGCCGGCAACTGTCGGGGCGGGCGATCAATATCCACCATTCGTTCCTGCCCGGTTTCAAGGGAGCCAAGCCCTATCACCAGGCTTATCAACGCGGCGTGAAGTTGATCGGTGCCACTGCGCACTATGTGACCAGCGACCTGGATGAGGGCCCGATCATCGAGCAGGAAGTGCAGCGCGTCGACCACGTGTACAAGCCCGACGACCTCGTCGCCATCGGCCGCGACACCGAAACCGTCGCCCTGTCCAAGGCGGTCAAGTACCACCTGGAGCACCGGGTCTTCCTCAATCAGGACAGAACGGTGGTGTTCCGGTGAGCGCGCATAAACTGATCGACGGCAAAGCCGCTGCGGCGCGCGTGCTGCTGCAAGTGCGCGAGGACGTGGCGCGTCTGCATGGGCAGGATATTCAACCGGCGCTGGCGGTGATCCTGGTGGGCAGCGACCCGGCCAGCCAGGTCTATGTGCGCAACAAGATCCTGCGCGCCGAAGAGGTGGGCATCCGCTCCGTGGAGCATCGCCTGCCCGGCGATACCAGCACCGAACAATTGTTGATCCTGATCGGCCAATTGAATGCCGACCCGGCGATCCACGGCATCCTCCTGCAATTGCCGTTGCCGGCGCAGATGGACGAACTGCGCGCCCTTGAGGCCATCGCGCCGGACAAGGACGTCGACGGTTTTCACAGCCAGAACGTCGGCGGCCTCAGCCAGGGCCGCGCAGTGCTCACGCCATGCACCCCGAGCGGTTGCCTGTATCTGTTGGAGCAAACCTGCGGCGACCTGCGTGGCAAACACGCGGTGGTGATCGGCCGTTCGAACATCGTCGGCAAGCCCATGGCCGCGCTGCTGCTCAAGGCGGATTGCTCGGTGACCGTGCTGCATTCGCGCAGCCACGACGCCCAGGCCCTGTGTCGCCAGGCCGATATCGTGATCGCCGCCGTGGGCCGCGCCCGCTTGATTGACGCGAGCTGGTTGAAGCCCGGCGCGGTGGTGATTGATGTCGGCATCAACCGCATCGACGACGACGGCCGCAGCCGCCTGGTGGGTGATGTCGACTTCGACAGCGCCCTGCCCCATGTCGCCGCCATCACCCCGGTGCCCGGCGGTGTCGGGCCGATGACCATTGCCTTCCTGATGAAAAACACCGTGGCCGCCGCCCTGGCGCAACACCACGCCCTACGCAGCCAATCGGAGGCCGTATGCCATTCAATCTATTGAAATACGGGCTGAGTTCGGAGTACCCGGTGGAGGTGGATCTGCCACCGCCCAAGGAACTCAAGTCGAGTTACGACGTGGTGATCATCGGTGCCGGCGGCCATGGCCTGGCGACGGCCTACTACCTGGCCAAGTACCACGGCATCACCAATATCGCAGTGCTGGAAAAGGCCTACCTGGGCGGCGGTAATACCGCGCGCAATACGGCGGTGATCCGCTCCAACTACCTCACCAGCGAAGGCGTTCGTTTCTATGCCGAGTCGGTGAAGATGTTCCAGTCGCTGTCCAACGAATTCGATTTCAACATCATGTACTCCGAGCGCGGCCAACTGACCCTGGCCCACACCGACGCCACCGTGCGTTCGTTCCGCCAGCGTGCCGAGGTCAACAAACACTTCGGCGGGCGTACCGAGATGATCGACCGCCAGCAGATCCGCGAGCTGGTGCCCAGCCTCAACCTCGACCCCGGCCACTTGCCGGTAATCGCCGGGCTCTGGCATATCGACGGCGCCACCGCGCGTCACGATGCCGTGGCCTGGGGCTACGCCAAGCAGGCGGCCAAGCGCGGCGTGGAAATCCATCAGCTCACTGAAGTGCAGGACCTGGTGATCGAGAACGGCGCCATCACCGCAGTGAAAACCAATCGCGGCACCATCCAGTGCGGCTGCGCGGTGCAGGCGATTGCCGGGCACAGCTCGCTGCTGATGGCCAAGGCCGGTATCCGTTCGCCGATCCAGACCTTCCCGTTGCAGGCCATGGTCACCCAGCCGTTCAAGCCGTTCCTCGACCCGTTGGTGAGTTCCTCGGCCCTGCACTGCTACGTGCAGCAAACCAGCCGTGGCGAAGTGGTGTTCGGTGGCGGTTCCGACCCGTACCCGCTGTTCAACACGCGCTCGACCCTGGACCTCAAGGAAAGCCTGTTGGCCCATGCCATCGAGATGTTTCCGTTCCTGGCCAACGCCAAGTTGATGCGCCAGTGGGCCGGGATCACCGACATGACCCCCGACTACAGCCCGATCATGGGCCTGTCGCCGGTGAAGAATTACTACCTTGACGCCGGCTGGGGCACCTGGGGCTTCAAGGCCACGCCGATCTGCGGCAAGACCATGGCCGAGCTGGTCGCCAGCGGCGGCAAGGTGCCGGACTTGATCAAGCCCTTCGGCCTCGAACGTTTCTCGACCTTCCAGCAAGTCAACGAAATGGGCGCCACAGCGGCCAGCCACTGACGGAGAGCAGACGATGAAAATCATGATTTGCCCGCTCAACGGGCCGCGCAATATCAGCGAGTTCACCTACGGCGGTGAATTCAAACCGATGCGCGATCCGGTGACCTGCAGCGATGCCGAATGGGCCGACTACGTGTTCAACACCGACAACCTCGCCGGTGTGGTGCGCGAATGGTGGATGCACACGCCGTCCAGTTACTGGTTCCTCGCCGAGCGCCACACGGTCACCGACGAGATCCTGCGCACCTTCGATCCGCGCGAAGTGTTCACCACCCGCGTCGACTTCACCACCGCCAAGGAGATCGCCGGATGAACCGCCTCCCCGCCCCCATGGGCTTGCTGATCCAGCGTGACCAGCCACTCGATTTCAGTTTCGACGGCCTGCCCTACCAAGGTTTACAGGGCGACAGCATCGCCAGCGCGCTGCTCGCCAACGGGCGCTTCCTGATGTCGCGCTCGTTCAAATACCACCGCCCACGCGGCCCATTGACCATGGCCGGCCATGACGCCAACAGCCTGGTGCAACTGCCCCGCGAACCCAACGTATTGGCCGATGCCCACGCGCTGTCCGCCGGCCTGGCGGTGACGGCGCAGAACGTCAACGGCTCGCTGGACAACGACAAGGACGCCTACCTGGGCAAGTTCTCCAAGTTCATGCCAGTGGGTTTCTACTACCGTTCGTTCTACAAGCCCAAGGGCATGTGGAAAGTCTGGGAGCCGATCATCCGCAAAAAGGCCGGCCTGGGCGTGCTCGACCTGACGTTCCAACCCGAGTACTACGACAAGGCCTACCTGTTCACCGACCTCGCCGTGATCGGCGCCGGCCCCGCTGGCTTGCAGGCCGCGCTGACCGCCGCGAATGCCGGCGCCAAGGTGCTGCTGATCGAGCAGCAGCCTATTCTTGGCGGGTCGCTGACCTACGCGCGCTTCGATATTGCCGGCACCCGTGCCGACACCCTGCGCCGCGAGTTGCTCGGCGCGGTGCAGCAACACGCGAATATCCAGGTGCTCACCGACGCCACCTGCAATGCCTGGTTCACCGACAACTACCTGCCGGTGATCCAGGGCAAGCGCCTGTACAAAGTGCGCGCGCAACAGTGCCTGGTGTGCAGCGGTTCGTTCGACCAACCGGTGGTCTTCCGCAACAACGACCTGCCGGGGGTGATGCTCACCAGCGCCGCGCAACGCCTGATGAAGCTCTATGCGGTCAAGCCCGGCAAGCGCGCAGTGGTACTCACCGGCAACGATGACGGCTACCTCGCCGCCCTCGACCTGCATGACCAGGGCGTGGACGTGGCCGCCGTGATCGACCTGCGTCACGCCCCGGCGGACAAAGCCCTGCCGGGTGCCCTGGCCCAGCGCAAGATCCCGTGCCTGAGCAACAGCACGGTGTTCGAGGCCCTGCATGAAAAAGGCCTGCGCCATGTGAAGGGCGTCGATGTGCGCCAGATCACCGGCCAGGGCCAGATCAGCGCCAGCGCGCAAGTGATCGACTGCGACCTGCTGTGCATGTCGGCCGGTTATATGCCGGTCTATCAGCTGCTGTGCCAGGCCGGTGGCAAGCTGGCCTATGACGACTCACGGGCAGAGTTCAGCCTCAGTGGCCTGCCGCGCAACCTGGGCGTGGCCGGTTCCGTACACGGTCGGCATCAGCTGGACAATGTGCTGGCGGATGCGACCAACGCCGCCGCCGACAGCCTGCGCACCCTCGGTTTGACCAGCGCCAGCCCGCCTGCAGCGCTGCGCAGTGAAGCCCAGGTCAACTTCCACTGGCCGATCTTCCCGCACCCCAAGGGCAAGGATTTCGTCGACTTCGACGAAGACCTGCAAGTGGCGGACATCGTCAACGCCACCCGCATCGGCTACCGCGATGTGCAGTTGGTCAAGCGTTACTCCACGGTCGGCATGGGCCCGTCCCAGGGGCGTCACTCGGCGCTGCCGACCGCACGGCTGGTGGCCTGGGCGACCCAGCGCACTATCAGCGAAACCGGGGTCACCACCGCACGCCCGCCGTTCGTGGCGGAGAAACTCGCGCATGTCGCCGGACGCGCCTTCGACCCCTACCGCCAAACGCCGATGCACGCGCGCCATGTGCAAGCCGGGGCGAAGATGATGCCCGCTGGTATCTGGCAGCGCCCGGCCTATTACGGCAAGGCCCAGGACCGCGAAGCGTGCATGCAGGCCGAAGCGCTGCACGTGCGCAACAAGGTCGGGCTCATCGATGTGTCCACACTCGGTGGCCTGGACGTGCGCGGCCCGGACGCCGCCGAATTGCTCAACCGCATGTACACCTTCGCGTTCCTCAAGCAGCCGGTGGGCCGTTCGCGTTATGCGCTGATGACCAACGAACACGGCGTGGTGATCGACGACGGCGTGTGCGCGCGGCTGGCCGACAAGCATTTCTACGTCACCGCCACCACCAGCGGCGTCGACCGCATCTACCAGCAGATGCTCAAGTGGAACGCGCAGTGGCGCCTGGACGTGGACGTGACCAACGTCACGGCGGCGATCTGTGCGGTGAACGTGGCCGGGCCGGATTCGCGCAAGGTGCTGGAGCAGGTGTGCAACGACCTCGACCTGAGTGCCGAAGGCTTCCCCTACCTGGGCGTGCGCCAGGGCACGGTGGCCGGAATCAAGGCACGCTTGCTGCGGGTGGGGTTTGTCGGCGAGCTGGGCTATGAAATCCACGTACCGGCACGCCACGGTCTGGCGTTGTGGGACGCGTTGATGACGGCCGGCAAGGCCTTTGACATTCGCCCCTTCGGCGTCGAAACCCAACGCCTGCTGCGCCTGGAAAAAGGCCACGTGATCATCAGCCAGGACACCGACGGCATGACTCACCCGGCAGAAATCGACATGGGCTGGGCGGTCAGCCGCAACAAGCCGTTCTTCGTCGGTCGCCGCTCGGTGGACATCCTCGAAGCCCAGCCGCTGAAACGCAAACTGGTGGGCTTCAGCCTGCCCAAGGGCAGTGTGCAACCGTTGGAAGGCCACCTGGTGCTCAACGGCGCGGACATCAGCGGCAACGTCACTTCCTGCGAATACTCCACCAGCCTGGGCCGCATCATCGGCCTGGCCTACGCCGGGATCGACCAGAGCACACCGGGGCAGCGCATTCCGATTCGCGTCGAGGGCGGCATCGTCGTCCAGGCCGAGGTGGTGCAACTGCCGTTCTTCGACCCCACCAACCAACGCCAGGAGGGTTAAGCCATGACCAGTCTGAAAGCCCACGAATTGTTCACGCCGCCCTGCCAACTGCACGACCAGACCGACCTGCCCCGGGTCGGCTTTCGCGGCGCACAAAGCGCCGAGTACCTTACCGCGCGCGGCTTCACGTTGCCGGGCGCGCCCAACCTAGCCAGCGCGCAAGCGGACGGCAGCTGGGTGGCGCGCCTGTCGCAGAACGAATACCTGGTGCTGGGCAGCCCGCAGGATCAGGGGCAGCGCATTGCCGATGAAGAAGCGCGTTGGGAACTGGACCACCGCGCCAATTACCTGCTACCGCGTCAGGACAGCCATGCCTGCGTGCGGCTCAGCGGGGGGGTGATTGCGCGGGTGATGGCGAAGCTGTGCGGGGTGGATCTCAGTTTCCCGGCCTTCACGCCGGGGGCGGTGGCGCAGACGTCGGTGGCGCGGGTCAATGCGATTGTCATCCACACAGGGAGTGTGGAGCTGCCAGCGTTTCATATCCTCTGGGATCGCGCCTCGAAGGAATACTTCGAGGACGCGTTGCGGGATGCGTTGGAGGAGTTCGGCGGAGTGGCTCAGTCGGTATAGCCCAACCGCGCCGCCCGGATCTTCTGGGTGTGTTGACGTGTCGCCAGGCAGTAATACAACGGGCACGTCACCACCAATCCCACCAGCCACGACAGGTCCGCGCCTTCCACCAGGTTGGCCCATGGCCCCACATACAGCGACGTATTGGCAAACGGCAGTTGCACGATGATGCCGATGAAGTACGCCACGATCGCATGCAGGTTGAAACGCCCATACACCCCGCCATCCGCCTGGAAAATCGAGGCAATGTCGTAGACCCCGCGCTTGATGATGTAGAAGTCGATCAGGTTGATCGACGCCCACGGCACCAGCACCAGCAACAGCGCGAGGATCAGGCCGATAAATTGCGAGATGAAGTCCGCCGAGGCACCCAACGCCACCACGCAGCAACCGGCCAGGACCACGCCCGACAGCAACACACGCACCTTGATGCTCGGGGTCCAGTGGCTGGCGAAGGTCTGGACCGAGGTGATGATCGACAGCACCGCGCCGTACAGATTCAGGGCGTTGTGGCTGATGATATTGAGCAGGAACAGCACCATCAGGATCGGCCCCAGCCAGCCGGTGGCTTGCTTGACCGCGACCATGGCTTCGGTGCCTTCGGGCGTGGCCAGTGCGGCTACCAAGCCAAAGGCGAAGGACAGGATGGTGCCAAGGGTGGCGCCCAGGTAGGTCGCAATGAACGGCCGGGTGATGCCGATGTCCGCCGGCAGGTAGCGCGAGTAGTCGCTGGTGTAGGGCGAAAAGCTGATCTGCCAGATCACCCCCAGCGACACGGTGGCCAACCAGCCCGCCGCGTTGAAGCCGCCTCGGGTCAGGAAGTCTGCCGGCAGGTCATGGGCGAAGATGTAGATAAAACCGGCCAGCAACGCGCTGCCCATCACCCAGGTGCCGATGCGGTTGAGGGTATGGATAAAGCGGTAGCCGATCACGCCGATGGCGGTGGCGCTGAGGGCGCCGATCAGGATGCTCGCCGGCACCGGCACCGACGGCACAATGCCAACGATGGACTTGCCGGCCAGGACGATATTGGAGATGAAAAAGCCGATGTAGATCAGTGCGGCGAAGAACACGATCAGCAGCGCACCGTAACGGCCGAACTGGCCACGGCTCTGCACCATCTGCGGGATGCCCATGCGCGGGCCCTGGGCCGATGCGAGGGCAATCACGATGCCGCCGAGCAGATGCCCGAGGGCAATCGCCAGCAGCCCCCACGCCAGATTGAGATGGAACACCTGGGCCACCATGGCACCCGTGACGATCGGCAGCGGTGCGATGTTGGTGCTGAACCATAAGGTGAACAGGTCGCGGGCCTTTCCATGGCGCTCTGCGAGGGGGACGTAATCGACCGTGTGATGCTCGATCAGGGGGTCTTGCCGGGACATCTGGGGCATGGAAATGAACTCGCGTTTGTCTGATCTTATAGTTGTTTGACGCCAAACCGGGGGAGCTCTCTGGCCGCCCCTCAGATGAACACCATATTATGGTATTCCAACATTTTCACAAGACTGATCCGTAGTTTCAGCGCCCATCTGATCCGCAAGTGTGCCACAGGGCACCCTGTTATTTCCTGCCATGGCGCCCGTATTTATTGGCTATAAGACCCAGCCTTGACGTTCATCGGGCGATTGAAAAAGCGGTTGCATCGATTGTATTACGGTATACCATCAGACCTACAAACTCATAAGAACCGCTCTACCCGCAGAGGACCGTCCCATGATCGATGCCGCTATCTACAAACAAGTGATGGGTTCGTTTCCGTCCGGGGTCACCGTGATCACCACGCTGGATGACGACGGACAAATCGTCGGGCTGACCGCCAGTGCCTTCAGCTCGTTGTCCATGGACCCGGCGCTGGTGCTGTTCTGCCCCAACTACAGCTCCGACTCGTACCCGGTGTTGATCAAGAACAAACGCTTTGCCATTCATGTGCTTTCCGGTGGGCAGCAAACCGAAGCCTATGCCTTTGCGCGCAAGGGCAAGGACAAGGCCCAGGGCATCGAATGGACGCTCAGTGAGTTGGGCAACCCGATCCTGGCCAATGCCACGGCGGTGATCGAGTGCGAGTTGTGGCGCGAATATGAAGGCGGCGATCACGCGATCATGGTCGGCGCGGTGAAGAACCTGATCGTGCCCCAGCACAACGCCGGGCCACTGGTGTATTGCCACGGCAAGATGGGCGCCCTGCCGCTGCCGGCCTGAGCCCCTCCCAAAGTTTGATTGCGGATGTCAGCCCGGTAACCGGTTGAGAGAAAAATTTTGCGGACATTCCGTATTATGGTATACCAACAATCAATCCGCCAAACAGCCGTCGTCACTGGCAGGCTTCACATTGGCGAGAGCACTTAAGGGCCCGCAGTCGACAGGCCGATCACAATAGATCCGAGGTAAGCGTCATGAAGTTTTCCCTGTTCGTACACATGGAACGTTGGGACGAAAGTGTCAGCCACCGTCAGTTGTTCGAAGACCTGACTGAACTGACCCTGATGGCCGAGGCTGGTGGCTTCAGTACTGTATGGATTGGCGAACACCACGCCATGGAATACACCATCTCGCCAAGCCCGATGCCGCTGCTGGCTTACCTCGCGGCCAAGACCACCACCATTCACCTGGGCGCCGGGACCATCATCGCGCCGTTCTGGCACCCGTTGCGGGTGGCGGGCGAATGCGCGTTGCTCGACGTGATCAGCAACGGGCGCATGGAAGTCGGCCTGGCCCGTGGCGCTTACCAGGTGGAGTTCGACCGCATGGCCGGCGGCATGCCCGCTTCCAGCGGCGGCCAGGCGCTGCGCGAGATGGTGCCGGTGGTGCGTGCGTTGTGGAAAGGCGACTACGCCCACGACGGCGACATCTGGAAGTTCCCCACCTCCACCAGCGTGCCCAAACCGATCCAGCAGCCCAACCCGCCGATGTGGATCGCCGCCCGCGACCCGGACTCGCACAACTTCGCAGTCGCCAACGGCTGCAACGTGATGGTCACGCCGCTGATGAAGGGCGACGAAGAAGTCCTCGACCTGAAAAACAAATTCCAGGCCGCCCTCGACAACAACCCCGGCTTACCGCGCCCGCAACTGATGGTGCTGCGTCACACCCACGTGCATGCCGCCGATGATCCGGACGGCTGGAAAGTCGGGGCCAAGGCGATCTCGAAGTTCTATCGCACCTTCGATGCCTGGTTCGGTAATAAAGAGGTGCCGGTGAATGGCTTCCTGGCACCGAGCCCGGAAGAAAAATTCGCAGCCCGCCCGGAGTTCGAACTGGAAAGCCTGCACAAGACCGCGATGATCGGCACCGCCGAAGAAATCATCCCGCGCATCCGCTACTACCAGGAACTGGGCGTGGATGAGTTCAGCTTCTGGTGCGACAACAGCCTGCCCCATGCCGAGAAGAAGAAGTCGTTGGCACTGTTTATCGAGCAGGTGGTGCCGGCGTTTCGTTGATCGCTTGCAGGCGTCGCGCCAAACAGGTGCGACGCCTGCCCGCCCGGTCATCAACTGAACAGTTCGACACCCAATTGGAACGCGACCCACAGCGCCAGCCCCGTGGCGAAAAGCAGCGCGATATTTTCGAACAGGTTATTGCGGTACTCCTTGCTCAGCAGCGACTTCTGGTTGGACATAATCAGCAAGCCGAGGGAAATTACCGGCAGGCCAATGATGTTCAACGCGCTGACGCCGATGGTCAGCGTGACAAAGTCCGGCATGCCCGGCAGCGACCAGATCAGCGGGGTCACCAGGATGAACAACATGAACCACTTGTGCATCGGGTCATGGTGGAACTCTTTGCCGTAACGCTCACGACGTCCAGGCCGTACGTGCTGGAAGGCATCGGTGATCAGCATCGGGAAGGCCGTGGTTTTGCCGGAGATGCTGGCAAACAGCGTAGCGAATACACCGATAAAGAAAATGTACCAGCCGATCGGCCCGAAGAAGATTTCGAGCGCCTTGCCCAGGTCGCCCAAGGTCTTCACTTCAATACCGTTGGGCCGCAGGATCTCGGCGCCCACAATCCAGATCGCCAGGTTGATCACAATGCCGACGAACACGGCGAATAGCAGGTCGTTACGCTGGATGCGCTTGTGCTGTGGGCCGACCCAGCCTTTCTGGCGCATGACATAAGGGTGCACGAAGTTGGCAATCGAGCCCGCCACCGCGCCGATCACCGAGACAGCCACCAGCAACGCCCCGTGTACGCCCTCATCTGGCGGAATGCTGAAACCGATAGTCCCTTTGACAATGCCTGCCATATCCGGCCCGGACATCACCGCCAAGGCAATGAACGCCAGGGTCATGATTGCCAGCAGGCCTTTCATCACGCCTTCGATCATCGAATAGATATTGCGCCCCACCAGCAGCCACACCGCCAACACCACCGCCACCGAACACAGCAGCGCATAGTCGGTCTTGAACAGCATGGCCAGGGCTTCCCCCGCACCCTTGATCATGTAGGCATTCATCAGATGCCCCATCAGCAGCGCATACACCAGCAGGAACCAGGCGAAGAACGGGTTCAACTGGGCATAACCCTGAAGGATCGTCATGCCTTGGTTATTGCACAGCTGAAAGCGCGCAATGATGTTGACGATCAGGTACCTGAGCAGCAGAGAAACTGCCAGCACCCACATCATGGCGTAGCCGTAATTGGCACCGGCAACGGAGGAAGTAATCAAATCGCCTGCCCCCAGCCAAGACAGGACGGCGATCACGCCTGGGCCTAATAACTTGAGTAGTCGTACAACATGGCCGCTTACGGGTGCGGCAGACTTGCCTTCTATCGAAGGGAAATCGGTCATAGGGGGAGTCTCCGTTGTTTTTTTTGTGAGAGCGGAGATAGTCGAACACAATTGATATGACGTCGTATAACCAATCAGGGCGGGTATGTATTAATAAATGTTTCGTGGCGAGCGCCCCCTTGAGTGCTGATTGACCGGACAGAAAGAGGATTGGATCGCTGTGCACACGGCGAAATGTACTACCTGGTTACTTATCTTGCTAAAATCGCGTCTTTGCCCTCTCTCACTCGAGTCCTTTCGACATGAAACGAGCATCGCGCGCCACTGGCGTCTCTAGATTCTTACTCCTGGGCCTGGGCGTGATCATCGCCCTGCTCGGCCTCGCGCTGGCCGTTGGCGGCGCCAAACTGGTGAGCCTCGGTGGTTCCTGGTACTTCCTGATCGGCGGCGTGGCCATGGCGATTTCCGGCCTGTTGATTGCCCGGCGCAACACCGCCGGTGCATGGCTGTTCGCGGCGTTCCTGATCGGCACGGCCATCTGGGCGGTGGCGGATGTGGGCCTGGTGTTCTGGCCGCTGTTCTCGCGGCTGTTCATGTTTGCGGCCATCGGCCTGGTGGTGGCGCTGGTGTATCCGCTGCTGGCCGGCCGGCCCGCGCGCGGTGCCTATGGCATTGCTGCCGTGTTGGCAGTGGGCGTGGCGGTGGCGGCGGGCAATATGTTTGTCGCCCACCCCAGCGTCGCCCCGACCGGTGCTGGCCCTGGTATCACCCCGGTAGCCCCCGCCGATGCTCAGAAAGACTGGGCCCACTACGGCAACACCGAAGGTGGCAGCCGCTTCGCTGCGCTGGACCAGATCAATCGCGACAACATCAACCAGCTCAAAGTGGCGTGGACCTACCACACCGGTGACGTGGCCATCAGCGACGGCAATGGCGCCGAAGACCAACTCACGCCCCTGCAGATCGGCAACAAGGTGTTCATCTGCACCCCGCACAACAACCTGATCGCCCTCGACGCCGACACCGGCAAAGAGCTGTGGAAGAACGAAGTCAACGCCAAGTCGGCGGTGTGGCAGCGTTGCCGGGGCATGGCGTATTTCGACGCCACCGCGCCGATTGCCCAACCGACCCAGCCCAACAGCTCGCAGATCATTGCCGCCAGCGTTCCTGCCGGTGCGCAATGCCAGCGCCGCTTGCTGACCAACACCATCGATGCACGCCTGATTGCGGTCGATGCCGACACCGGTAAATTCTGCGAAGACTTCGGCACCCACGGCCAGGTGGACTTGAAAGCCGGCCTCGGCAATGTGCCGGACAGCTACTACCAGCTGTCTTCCGCACCGTTGATCGCCGGCACCACCGTCGTGGTTGGCGGCCGTGTCGCGGATAACGTCCAGACCGACATGCCAGGCGGCGTGATCCGTGGCTTTGACGTGATCAGCGGGCAAATGCGCTGGGCCTTCGACCCGGGCAACCCGGAAGACAAACAGGCCCCTACCGGCGACAAGACCTACGTGCGCAGCACCCCAAACAGCTGGGCGCCGATGTCCTACGACCCACTGATGAACACGGTCTTCCTGCCGATGGGCAGCTCGTCCACCGACATCTACGGCGTGGAACGCACCCAGCTCAACCACAAATACGGCGCTTCGGTCTTGGCGCTCGATGCCTCCACCGGGGCTGAAAAGTGGGTGTACCAGACCGTCCACAATGACCTGTGGGACTTCGACCTGCCGATGCAACCGAGCCTGATCGACTTCACCCCACCGGGCAGCGACAAGGCGGTACCGGCGGTAGTGATTGGCACCAAGGCCGGGCAGATCTATGTACTCGACCGCGCCACCGGCCAGCCGCTGACCGAGGTCAAGGATGTACCGGTCAAGGCCGCAAATATCCCCAACGAACCCTACTCGCCGACCCAGCCGAAATCCGTGGGCATGCCGCAGATTGGCGCACAAACCCTGAGCGAGTCGGACATGTGGGGCGCTACCCCGTACGACCAGTTGCTGTGCCGCATCGACTTCAAGGGCATGCGCTACGACGGCCTGTACACCGCGCCGGGCACCGATAAATCCCTGAGCTTCCCGGGTTCCCTGGGCGGCATGAACTGGGGCAGCATTTCCACCGACCCGGTGCACGGTTTTATCTTCGTCAACGACATGCGCCTGGGCCTGTGGATCCAGATGCTGCCGTCGCAGAACAAGGCCCAGTCTTCGTCCGGTGGCGAAGCGCTGAACACCGGCATGGGCGCAGTACCGCTCAAGGGCACGCCGTATGCGGTGAACAAAAACCGCTTCCTGTCGGTGGCCGGCATTCCGTGCCAGGCGCCGCCGTTCGGCACCCTCACCGCCATCGACATGAAGACCCAGAAAGTCGCGTGGCAAGTGCCGGTTGGCACCGTTGAAGACACCGGCCCGCTGGGCATCCGCATGCACCTGCCGATCAAGATCGGCCTGCCGACCCTCGGCGGCACGCTGTCGACCCAGGGCGGCCTGATCTTTATCGCCGGCACCCAGGACTTCTACCTGCGCGCCTTCAACAGCGGCAACGGTGATGAAATCTGGAAAGCCCGCCTGCCCGTCGGCAGCCAAGGCGGCCCGATGACCTACGTGTCGCCGAAAACCGGCAAGCAGTACATCGTGATCACCGCTGGCGGCGCGCGCCAGTCCACCGACCGTGGCGACTACGTGATCGCCTACGCCCTGCCATAACCCCCTCCTGGCGCGGTGCCCCGGTACCGCGCTGTCTGAAACGCCCACCTGACTGGATCGCTCTTCGAGCAAGCAATGCTCGCGTTCAAGTGCAGGCGGTCACCTCTGGATCGTATTCGCATCATTGTTTCTATCGGTCGTTATCAAAAGATAAACAGCTACCAGGAAACAGTACGCAAGCATCACCAGAGCACCCAACACCAAAATGCCATATCGGGCCATGCTCGCTTCAAACCCTATGAAATCCTCATACACCCGAACTTGCGCAACGCCGTCACTGTAACCGATGTACACGTCCTGCTCTTTTAGCGTTTTTAAATCACCCTGAAAATGAATCCAGAGCGTGTACACACCGTTTTGCACAATCGAAGGAATGACAACACTGCTGACCGGATCAGGCATCACCGTATCAGAGCGCGAATCATCCCTGATCTGGACCAGTCCCTTTGCAGGCAGCTTGATGTGTACATCCTTGATGACCTTGCTGCCGCTGTTCCTCAGCGTAATCAACAGGCTTATGGGGTAATTGTCCGGCCCTTTTTCGAACGGCGCATCGAGTAGCGCGAGATAAGGCGCCTGGCTCAGGTTAACCATTTTATCGATCTGTTCATGGCTGAGCGCACCGTCGCCAATGCGCTTGATGCTGTCATACAAATTGGCGTATTTGAGCTTTTCAGCAGTACTGCCTAAACGCTCAGAAAATTGACGAGGTGCACTTTCATACCGGTAGGACAGATCAGCCTCGAGCTTAGTGTCATCCTTGAAAGCCACGTATATCCCGGTAATTGATCCCAGCCCCGTCACTAGGGCCAACAGAAATGTTCCAACGTTTCCCCAACTCAATGTAATGCTTCCTTATTGATCATCCTGGCGTACTCACTCACCGTTTGAGCGTGCCAAGTTCCGCTACGCAGAGCAAGCGAACAGGTTGCACTTGCACACGGACAGCAGCCTAGCGAGCTAAATGACTGTGTGGTTGAACGTTGTGGATGAGTGCGACGCAGGCATCGTCCCCCCCGCGCCCTGCTGATACTCGCGGGGCGTGCAGCCAAACTCTCGCCGAAACACCGTATGCAGGTACTGCGCCGACTTGAAGCCGCACTTGGCGGCAATATCGGCAATCGCCAGTTCGTGGCTTTCCAGGCCCTTGGCGGCGGCGGCGAGTTTGAAGCGCAGGATCTCGTCATGCACGCTGCAGCCGCGCACCTTGCGAAAGTGCGCTTCCAGGGATGAGCGCGACACGCCGACATAGGCCGCCACCTGCGCGGTCTTGATGCCCTGGCAGGCGTACTGGCGGATAAACAGCAGCGCCTGCATCACGTACGGATTACCCAAGGGTTGATGCAAGCTGGAGGCCTGCACATTGATCGCCTCCGGCGGCACCAGAACCTGTGTGCCCACGCACGGTTTGCCGTGCAGCATCTGGTGCAGCAAGGCGGCGGCCGTGCGCCCCATGGTTTCCGTGCCCTGGATCACCGAACTCAGCGGCACCCGCGTGAGGGTGCGGGTCAGGGGGTCATTGTCGATGCCGATCAACGCCACTTGCTCCGGCACGGCGATGCCGGCAGTCAGGCAGGCTTGCAGCAGTTGTCGGGCGCGGGCGTCGGTGACGGCGATGATGCCGATGGGCTTGGGCAGGCTGTGCAGCCAGGCAATCTGCTGTTCCACCGCGCTGTCCCACAACGGCGCGCTGGTGCCCAGGCCGCGATACACCTCGACGTGCAAACCATCGCGTTGCAGCAGGCGGCGAAAGGCTTTTTCACGCTCCTGGGCCCAGCGATTGGCCTGGGCTTCGGGCAGGCTGAAACAGGCAAACCGCGTCAGGCCCGCTTCGATCAAGTGCTCGTAGGCCAACTTCATCAGCGCGTGGTTATCGGTCGCCACATAGGGAATACCTTTGGGATAGGCGCGCGTGTCTTCATACGAGCCACCCACCGCCACCACCGGCAAGTGGCTGTCGGCCAACGCTTCGCCGATCAGCGGGTCGTCGAAGTCGGCAATGATGCCGTCGCCCTGCCAGCGCTCGATGCCTTTGAGGCGACAGAGAAAATCCTCTTCCAGGAACAGGTCCCAGGACGCGCGCGTGCTGCTCAGGTAATTGCCGATGCCGGTGATGATGCCGCGATCATAGATTTTGCTGCCGTTGAACAACAAGGCAATGCGGTGGACGGGCGGTAGGGTTTTCATTGTTTTTGTCCTGGGGCCAGTGGCAACAGACTAGCCCTCGCCACTCAAAATCGCACCACCCCTTGGTGATTTTCATAATCAGCAAGCCAGGAGCCGTTGCTAGTATCCAGACACCGCCAAGAACAATAAGGAAAACGCCATGCCGTACTTCCCCGGTGTCGAGAAGGTTCGCTTCGAAGGCCCCAGCAGCGATGCCCCCCTCGCCTTTCGCCATTACGACGCCAACAAGCTGATCCTCGGCAAACCGATGCGCGAGCACCTGCGCATGGCCGCGTGTTATTGGCACACCTTCGTGTGGCCCGGCGCCGATATGTTTGGCATGGGCACCTTCAAGCGCCCATGGCAGCGCAGCGGTGACCCCATGGAGGTGGCCATCGGCAAGGCTGAGGCGGCATTCGAGTTTTTCTCCAAGCTGGGCATCGACTACTACAGCTTTCACGACACCGATGTGGCGCCCGAAGGCAGTTCGCTCAAGGAGTACCGCAACCACTTTGCGCAGATGGTCGACCACCTGGAGCGCCATCAGGAACAGACCGGCATCAAGTTGCTGTGGGGCACCGCCAACTGCTTCAGCAACCCACGTTTTGCCGCCGGTGCCGCCAGTAACCCGGACCCGGAAGTGTTTGCCTACGCCGCTGCCCAGGTGTTCAGCGCGATGAACGCCACGCTGCGACTCAAGGGCGCCAACTATGTGCTGTGGGGCGGCCGTGAAGGTTATGAAACCCTGCTCAACACCGACCTCAAGCGCGAGCGCGAACAGCTCGGGCGCTTTATGCGCATGGTGGTGGAGCACAAGCACAAGATCGGCTTCAAGGGCGACCTGCTGATCGAGCCCAAGCCCCAGGAGCCGACCAAGCACCAGTACGATTACGACAGCGCCACGGTGTTCGGCTTTTTGCATGAGTACGGCCTGGAGCATGAGATCAAGGTGAATATCGAGGCCAACCACGCCACCCTGGCCGGGCACAGCTTCCATCATGAGATCGCCACGGCCGTGTCCCTGGGCATCTTCGGCAGCATCGACGCCAACCGGGGCGACCCGCAGAACGGCTGGGACACCGACCAATTCCCCAACAGCGTCGAGGAGATGACCCTCGCCACCTATGAAATCCTCAAGGCCGGCGGCTTCAAGAATGGCGGCTACAACTTCGACTCCAAGGTCCGCCGCCAGAGCCTGGACGAGATCGACCTGTTCCACGGGCATGTTGCCGCCATGGATGTACTCGCCCTGGCGCTGGAACGTGCGGCGGCCATGGTGCAGAACGACCAGTTGCAGCAGTTCAAGGACCAGCGCTATGCCGGCTGGCAGCAACCGCTGGGTCAAGCCGTGCTGGCCGGTGAGTTCAGCCTGGAGTCGCTGGCCGAACATGCGTTTGCCCACGAACTGAACCCGCAGGCCGTGAGTGGTCGGCAGGAGATGCTGGAGGGGGTGGTCAACCGGTTTATTTATCGGTGACAGTGTGGCGAGCGGGCTTGCCCCGCGTTGGGGCGCGAAGCGGCCCCATTACAGGCGATGTGTTTTTAACTGACACACCGAGGTGCCTGGTTTTGGGGCTGCTTCGCAGCCCAACGCGAGGCAAGCCCGCTCGCCACAACAGGCCCGGCTTGCCACAACACGCCGGTTAGCCACAACTACAGTGTTCGCCTAGAGTCTTCACCCAGTGTCTTTCCAACAACAATAAAAGGACGCACCACCATGAAGTCATTCAAACGTACCCTGCTCGCCACCGCCCTGGCCCTGCTCGCACTGCCGGTGATGGCCGATTCCGCCCACCCGAAAATCGGTTTTTCCATCGACGACCTGCGCCTGGAACGCTGGTCCCGTGACCGTGATTACTTCGTCGCCGCTGCGGAAAAACTCGATGCCAAGGTCTTTGTGCAGTCCGCCGATGCCAACGAGCAGAAGCAGATTTCGCAGATCGAAAACCTGATCTCCCGGGGTGTCGATGTGATCGTTATCGTGCCGTTCAATGCCACCGTGCTGACCAATGCCGTCGCCGAAGCCAAGAAAGCCGGGATCAAAGTGGTGTCCTATGACCGCCTGATTCTCAACGCGGACATTGATGCGTATATCTCCTTCGATAATGAAAAAGTCGGGGAAATGCAGGCCAGCGGCGTGCTGCAAGCGGCGCCCAAGGGCAATTACTTCCTGCTCGGCGGCGCCTCCACCGACAACAACGCCAAGGTGCTGCGCGAAGGCCAGATGAAGGTGCTGCAACCGGCCATCGACAAGGGCGACATCAAGATTGTCGGCCAGCAGTGGGTCAAGGAATGGAACCCCACCGAAGCCCTGAGCATCGTCGAAAACGCCCTGACCCGCAACAGCAACAAAATCGACGCCATCGTCGCCTCCAACGACGCCACCGCCGGCGGCGCGATCCAGGCCCTGGCCGCGCAGAAGCTGGCGGGCAAGGTGCCGATCTCCGGCCAGGACGCCGACCTCGCCGCCGTCAAGCGCGTGATCGACAGTACCCAGACCATGACCGTGTACAAGCCGCTCAAGCTGATCGCCACTGAAGCCGCCAAGCTCTCGGTGCAACTGGCACGTAACGAGAAGCCCACCTACAGCTCGCAGTACGACAATGGCAGCAAGAAAGTCGACACCATCCTGCTCACCCCGACCCCGCTGACCAAGGCCAATATCGACCTGTTGGAGAAGGACGGGTTCTATACCAAAGAGCAGATCGGCCTGTAGGAGCTGGCTTGCCAGCGAAGATCGCGAACGAAAACGCGGAAAGCCTGAATAAACGCGGTGACTTGGTGTTTTTCGCGAGCAAGCTCGCTCCTACAGTCATGTCGTCAGTCCTGTGTGTGAGCCATGGTATGTCCGACTACCTGCTGCAAATGAACGGCATCGTCAAAACCTTTGGCGGTGTCCACGCGCTGAACGGCATCGACATCAAGGTGCGGCCGGGGGAATGCGTCGGCCTGTGCGGCGAGAACGGTGCCGGTAAATCCACCCTGATGAAGGTGCTGTCGGCGGTCTACCCCCATGGCACTTGGGAGGGCGAAATCCTCTGGGATGGGCAGCCGCTCAGGGCCCAGTCCATCAGCGAAACCGAGGCCGCCGGCATCGTCATCATCCACCAGGAACTGACCCTGGTGCCCGATCTGTCGGTGGCCGAGAACATCTTCATGGGCCACGAGCTGACCCTGCCCGGCGGGCGTATGAACTACCCGGCGATGCTCCATCGCGCCGAAGCGTTGATGCGCGAGCTCAAGGTGCCGGACATGAACGTCGCGCTGCCGGTGTCACAGTACGGCGGCGGCTACCAGCAACTGGTGGAAATCGCCAAGGCCCTGAACAAGCAGGCGCGCCTGCTGATCCTCGACGAACCCTCCTCGGCCCTGACCCGCTCGGAAATCGAGGTGCTGCTCGACATCATCCGCGGCCTCAAGGCCAAGGGCGTGGCCTGCGTGTACATCTCCCACAAGCTCGATGAAGTCGCGGCCGTGTGCGACACCATCGCGGTGATCCGCGATGGCAAGCACATCGCGACCACGGCCATGGCCGACATGGACATCCCGCAGATCATCACGCAGATGGTCGGGCGGGAAATGAGCAACCTCTACCCCTCCGAGCCCCATGCCATCGGCGAGGTGATTTTCGAAGCGCGCAACGTCACCTGCTATGACGTCGACAACCCCAAGCGCAAGCGCGTCGACGATATTTCCTTCGTGCTCAAGCGCGGCGAAATCCTCGGCATTGCCGGGCTGGTGGGCGCCGGGCGCACGGAGCTGGTGTCAGCGTTGTTCGGCGCCTACCCCGGCCGCTACAGCGCCGAGGTCTGGCTCGACGGCCAGGTGATCGACACGCGCACGCCGCTCAAATCGATCCGCGCCGGGCTGTGCATGGTGCCCGAGGACCGCAAGCGCCAGGGCATCATTCCCGACTTGGGCGTGGGCCAGAACATCACGTTGGCGGTGCTCGACACCTATGCCCACCTGACCCGCATCGATGCCGAGGCCGAACTGGGCAGCATCGACCAGCAGATCGCACGCATGCACCTCAAGACCGCCAGCCCGTTCCTGCCGATCACCAGCCTGTCCGGTGGCAATCAGCAAAAAGCCGTGCTGGCGAAAATGCTGATGGCCAAGCCCAAGGTGCTGATCCTCGACGAGCCCACACGCGGGGTGGATGTGGGCGCCAAGTATGAGATCTACAAACTGATGGGCGCGCTGGCGGCAGAAGGCGTGTCGATCATCATGGTTTCGTCGGAGCTGGCCGAAGTGCTCGGCGTGTCCAACCGCGTGCTGGTGATCGGCGACGGCCAGTTGCGTGGCGACTTCATCAACGAGGGGCTCACCCAGGAACAGGTGCTCGCCGCCGCGCTCAGCCAAAATAATAACAATCGGAAAACCGCGTAGATGAATCAGGTCAAACAGCTGTTCACTCGCTACAAAATGCTCGCCCTGGTGATCGCCGTGGCGTTTATCTGGCTGTTTTTCAGCTGGCAGACCGAGGGCGGCTTCCTCACCCCGCGCAACCTGTCCAACCTGCTGCGGCAGATGTCGATCACCGGCATCCTGGCGTGCGGCATGGTGCTGGTGATCATCAGCGGCGAGATCGATTTGTCGGTGGGTTCGTTGCTGGGATTATTGGGCGGGCTCGCAGCGATCCTGGATGTGGTCTATCACATCCCGCTGCTGGCCAACCTCAGCCTGGTGGCGTTGTGCGGCTTGATGATCGGTTTGGCCAACGGCTACATGACGGCTTACCTGCGCATTCCGTCGTTTATCGTTGGCCTCGGCGGCATGCTCGCGTTTCGCGGAATTCTGCTGGGGATCACCGGCGGCACCACCATCGCGCCGGTGTCGCCGTCGCTGGTGTATGTAGGCCAGGGGTATTTGCCGCATTCGGTGGGGATTGGCCTTGGGGTCTTGCTGTTTGTCCTGACCCTGTTTTTGACCTGGAAACAACGGCGCAACCGCGCGCTGCATGGCTTGGCGCCGCACGCCCTGATGCGCGATGTGCTGCGCGTGGGGGTGATTGGTGCGGTGCTCGCCGGGTTTGTCACCACCCTCAACAGCTACGACGGCATCCCCGTACCGGTGCTGCTGTTGCTGGTGCTGCTCGGCGTGTTCAGCTACGTCACCAGCCAGACCGTGTTCGGCCGCCGCGTGTACGCGGTGGGCAGCAATATGGAAGCCACGCGCCTGTCTGGCATCAACGTGCAGGCGGTGAAACTGTGGATCTTCGGCATCATGGGCGTGATGTGCGCCCTCGCCGGCCTGGTCAACACCGCGCGCTTGGCTGCCGGCTCACCGTCAGCGGGCAACATGGGCGAGTTGGATGCCATCGCTGCGTGCTTTATTGGTGGTACGTCGATGCGCGGCGGCTCGGGCACGGTGTATGGCGCATTGCTGGGGGCGCTGGTGATTACCAGCCTGGATAACGGCATGTCGATGCTGGATGTGGACAGTTACTGGCAGATGATTGTGAAGGGCAGCATCCTGGTATTGGCGGTGTGGGTGGATGTGAGTACGCGCACGGGGCGGCGCTGACGCCCGTTCTCACTAACACCCCATAACCCTGTGGGAGGGGGCTTGCCCCCTCCCACATTTGACTGCATTCCAAGGTTGGAGCGAGGTGGTCAGTCCTATTCAAACGCCTGGCGATTCTCAGGCGTGATCAACTTGAACGGCACCCAGACCACCGTCGACTCCAGCACCTCGCCGCGTACCAGACGTAGCGCGGTGTCCACTGCGCCGCCGGCCTGGCCGGCGGCATCCTGGAACACGCTGACCGCCATCTTGCCCTCAGCCATCAATTTCAAGCCGTCCGGGGTGCCGTCGATGCCGCCAACCCAGTAGTCCTTGGCCTGCTTGCCGGCCTTTTCCAGCCCCATGATCGCGCCGATCGCCATTTCATCGTTATTGGCCGCGATGATCGAAAAATCGACGCCCTGTTTGACCCAGTCAATGACAATCGTGGCGGCCTGGCTACGCTCCCAATTACCGACTTTTTTCTGTACGACTTTCATATCGGGGTATTTGGCGACGACTTTCTCCACGTCCTCGGTGCGCATCAAGGAGGACGCGTTGGCGGGGTCGCCCACCAGAATCACCACGTTGCCCTTGTAACCGGCGCGGCGCGCCAGCTCTTCCATCTGCAAAGTACCCGACTCCAGCTCGTTGGAGCCGACAAACGCGGTCTGCGCCGGCCACTTTGGCGGGTTCGGATTGCGGTTGACGAAGACCAGCGGGATTTTGGCGTCCGAGGCCAGTTGCATCATCTGCGCCGCACTTTTGCCGTCGACCATTGCGACGATGATCGCATCCACCTTGGAATTGACCAGGTTGCGGAATTGGCGCATCTGCAAATCGACGCTGTCCTGCCCGTTCTCCATAAAGATGTCGGCGTTCATGACGGTGGCCTGTTGCTGCACCCCATTGCGCAGCAGGGTCTGGAAGTTATCGTCGTACTTTGCCATGCCCACACCCAGCAAGGGCGTGGCGGCCTGGGCTGGGCCCAGAATGAACAGCGTCGCCCCCAAGGCGAGGATTAACCATGCTTTCATGTTCTGACTCCCGCGGCTCAAACGCTGAAATGATGGAGCAGCTCGCGCTGCACCTTGGCCATGTCCGACAGCTCGTGGCTGCTGATGGCGGACTGCTCGGCGCCATGTGCCGTCTGCTGGGCCGAATCGTTGATCTGGATAACCATCCGACTGGTTTCCTGCACCGTGGCGCTCTGCTCCTCGGTGGCGGCGGCGATCTGGATATTCATGTCGCGGATACTGTCGACCGAGTCGCTCATCGACAGCAGCAAGTCACCCGCGCCCGAGGCCAGGGACACGCACTGGGTGGACTGCGCCTGGCTTTCGTTCATCACGTGCACCACCGAGTGAATCTTTTCCTGCATGAGCCCGATCATGTCCTGGATTTCGCTGGTCGAGGTCTGGGTACGGCTGGCCAGGGAGCGCACTTCATCGGCCACCACCGCAAAACCGCGCCCCTGCTCGCCGGCACGAGCCGCTTCGATCGCCGCATTCAGGGCAAGCAGGTTGGTCTGTTCGGCAATGGTGCGAATGGCGACAACAATGCCCTCGATATTCTGCCCGTACTTCTGCAACTCATCGGTCACCTGCGTGGCCTTGTTCACCTGGTCGGCCTGCTGGCGGATGTTGACGATGGTCTCGGCCACGCGCGCCTGCACCTTGTGCGTGAGTTCGCTGGTGTCGTCCACGGCCTGGCGGGTGTCCTGCGCACGCCGAGCCACCTCTTCGACCGTGCTTTCCATCTGCGTCATGGCCGAGGCTGCCGATTGCAACCGGTCCTTCTGCTCATCCACCACACGGGTAGTCTGCTCGCTGTTCAAGGCGTTGCTGCCCGCCGTCACGGCCAGCGCATCGGCAGAGCTGATCAATTCACGGAAGGTTTTCTGCAGGGCCTTGGTCAGTTCGTTCAGGTAGCCGCCCAACTCACCGAACTCATCTTTACGGCTGACATCGAAACTGACCCGCATGTCCCCCGCCGTGAGCGTCTTGAGGACTTCGCGAAACGCCGCCAGCGGACGTCGCAGGCTGAAGGCGACCCACGTACCAATCAATACCGCCGCCAGCACCGCCAGCACACACGCGATCAACAGCAAGCTGCGGCTGGTGCCGATGGTGGCATTGGCCGACTGACTGGCCTGGTTGGCGACCTCCAGGGACTGGCTGCCGAACTCGCCAATCTTGTCCAAGGTGGCATTCAGCGCCGCGTCAACCGCACTGCGTTGCTGCTGCACCTGCGCGGCCAGTTTTGCCTCCACCTGATAAGCCTGGAACAGGCCGTCAGGGGCGGTCAGGTCAGTCAGCAGGCGATTGACCATGACGCCGGCAATCCGCCCGACCCGGGGGTCAATCGCCGCCAGGGCCTGGGCCCGGGTGCTGATCACTTCGTCCTGCAGATTGAGCACACGCTGTAATTTATCGATGGCGGGCGTGACGGTATGAGCCGCGAAGCCATCGTAGGATTTGTTGACTTCCAACAGCAGCTTTTCCGCTGCGGCCACCTGTTGCGGCTCGCCGACACTGCGCGCATGCGCGATGTAATCGCGCAAATAGCTGGTCAGCTGCATCGCCTGCGCACTGCTGTAGCCTTGCAGTTTGCGCGTCAGCGCCAACTGCTGCACATGTTGCGAGTGGGACGCCATCAACGCCTGCGCCTGTTCCGCGTAGGCCGCTACCTGTTGGCGCTGCTGCGCCAGGTTCGCCCGCAGCGCCTCATGCTCGCCCGTATAGGCAACGGTGCTGTCGAGCAATTGATTGAACTGGGCGATGCTCTCGGTGAACGGTCGCTTGCCGTCCTCGATCTGCTTGGGGTCGGTGCTGATCTGAATGGCCAGCAACGCTTGGTTGGCGCGCAGGATGTGCACGTAGAGCTCACTGGCGGCCCGGCTCAAGGGTGCCGACTCGCCGGTGATAATGTTCAAGCGACTGCTGATGGACTGCGTGTTCTGATAACTGATCCCCGCCATGACTAGCAGTAACAGCACCAACACCGCAAACCCGCCGATCACACGCTGCAATATGGTCATGGCCACCCCATTTGATTTTTATTCGTTGACCTGAGCGACGACCAGGCGTGCACCTACGCGTTCGGGATCACTCGTGGTGCTAGTGCCTGTATCGGCCAGGTGGGCGGGGACTTGAGCGTTGAAGACAGGCTGAAATGCGGTCAAAAAAAAGTGGGAGGGGGCGTGCCTCCTCCCACATTTGGATCGGTTTACACCTGATGAATCAGGCTGGGTTTTGCACTGGGTTTACTGGCTCAACACCACATCCCGCATCGCCGGAATGTAGCCGTAGTCATAAGCCTCCTGCACAAACGAACGAGCGCCCTTCAACACGATCCTGACCGTCGGCGCCTCGGTGCCGCCGATGCGGTAGTCATCGCCGGTGGTGGGCACGCTGTCGATAAACGACGTCACCAGGCCGTTGGGCATCACGCAGTGAGAGTACGTCTGGAACGGCTGCGAAGGCGGGTTGCCCAGTACCAGCCCCGACGCATTCATCAGCGTATAGGGGCCGAACAGGTGATCGCTGACAAACCCATAGACGCCATCCGGCCCCGTCACGCCATCGGCATAGGTGAACTTGTGGCTGATGGTGAACAGGTAGTACTTGTTGTCCTGGAACACATAGTGCGGCCGTTCGGTCTGGTCATTCACCCCGACGGCAGTCACCAGCGGCGGCAAAATCTCCCACTCGTCACCGTTGAGGTCTTTGGCCACCGCGATGCCGATACAGCCCACCTGATAACGCGCACCGCCGACATCTTCATGACCTGGCGGCACCAGGCCTATTTCATTCGGGCCCACTTCGTGAGTCCCGCGCTCGCCGGCCACATTGCCTTCGAACACCATGTACAACTTGCCATCGACGGGATCGATAAAGGGGCTGGGATCGCGAAAGTTCCAGGTCGCATTCTGGGCTTCGGTTTGATAATAGGTGCCGTCGGCGTCGAACAACGACTTGACCTGATCAAAGCCCTGGAGGGTGACACCGGTGTCTGACGTGACAACCTGGCCCCTGACTTTGGCAATCGTGGCACCCGGCGTGACGCAGGTGTAGTACAGGTCGATGTCACCGTTGTTATTCAACAGGATCGGCGTGCCCGCCCATTCACGGGTGGTCGGCGAAACCCCTTCGGCCATGACACGGCCGCCGAAGATCCAGTCCTTGCCGGTACGCGAATACCAGTAGCAGATCCGCGCATGACCATGGCGGTCTTCCCAATCGCGCTTGATGTCGTAACGGCCATCGGCATTGATGAATTGTGGATCATGGGGGCGACGGTCGGCGGTCAGGGTGAAGATCACTGACCAGCCATTCACCGATACCACCGTGCCATCCAGTTCACGCAATGGCATGGTGTCCCAAATAAAGACCGTGTCACTCATGACAGGAAAGTCAGGACTCACTAACGGCTGTGTCGTCGTCGGGTCATTCTCATTAACTTTCAGCGCATCGGCCCGTGTCCAGCGAGTGGGTGTGTGATTCGCATGTTTCATGATGATGTCCTTTTGCTAACGCTTAAGTGACAAGCGAAGATTAAATAGCACCTGGCAGCCAGCAACTTAATACTGACTGAAAGAGCAAGAGATAGTTGGCTCTGCAAGTGCGCACCAAGGTTTAACATGGGCACTTGCTTATCGCAACATGAAGAATTATTTATATTACAAAGGCCATCACTGTATTTATATCCTTGATATAAATACAGTGGCACTTGCAATAAATGACAGCTCAGTAGAAAGCTAGCTACTCAACTACCGAATACCAGCGCCGCAGCCTGGGCACCGGCATTCTTCTGTGTGAAGTCCTTGGCTTGCGCCGCCGTCTTCAAGGTATAGGCGTAGTTGGAACTGGCCGTCCATTGTGCTTTGGGCGACTTTTGGTTGGTGATCGGCGGCACACTGTTTGTATCAGTGAACGTCCCGGTGCCTTTATCATCCAACATGCCTTTGTTTTGGCTGCCTTCGCCAAAATAGTTGCTTTCAGAGAGGATATTGGCGTTCTGCGCGAGGGTAAAACCGAGGTGGAAGTTATTGATGTAGTTGTTGTACACATGGAAATAACCGTAACGCATCAAGCCGGGCGCACGTACTTCCATGTTGTCGAAGCGGTTATGGCACAACGTCAGGCGCGGATAACCGTTGAACTCTGCCTTATTATCATCCGCCGGGTGACCGAAGATCAGCCCGTACTTGTGGCTGCCAAAGAAGCAGTTGCTGATGGTGGCATAATCGGCTTTTTCACCGATATACAGCAGTTTATCTTCACTGCCGTCAGTGGTGGACCAGCTGTGCCCGACAAACGAGCAATGGTCAATCCAATACTTGCTGCCGTAGTTCAGGTACACCTGAATATCGTCATTGGCCTTAATGCTCGCTGAATGTTTGAAGATAATATTCTGCAGAATAATGTTCTGCGACTGCGCGGTTGCACGCAGGTGAATATTCTCCAACGTGCGGTTCTGGAACGAACCGATCAGGGTCTTGTTGGCACCCAAGTTGACTTTGGTCAGGCTCGACGCCGAGATATTACTGTTGATCACCAAGACCCGTGGGGTGGTGTCGCCAATATTGGCCTTGAGTTGATCCAGGGTGGTGATACTGACCACAGGGCCGGACCAGCCGCCAGTGACTTTTGCCGCGAGGGCGAAACCGGTCAAGCCGGTGAGTTTGCTTTCTGGATAGGACATGAGTTCCCTCTCTATCAATAAAAACGGCTCGGTATAACGAGCCTGTGCATTAAGTTAATCCGTTAACTTGCACACAGTGTTTGGCGTGGCTGATGTTGCCATCCTGGTTGATCAGCGCTTAAACACTGTGTTTATGTACAGTATTCGTCATTCGCCTGGCCGTCAACCCTCAAGTGAAAAACAACCAAAAGTGGGAGGGGGTTTACCCCCTCCCACTTTTGCCCTGCGGTGTTCTTCCAAGCGTTATTTGGACACCGGCATCGCAAACTCGGCGCCCTGCTCGATGCTCTCCGACCAGCGCTGCATGATCGATTTCTGCTTGGTGTAGAAGCGCACACCCTCAGTGCCGTAGGCATGCATGTCGCCGAACAGGCTCTTCTTCCAGCCACCAAACCCGTGCCAGGCCATCGGCACCGGGATCGGTACGTTGATGCCGACCATGCCCACTTCGATACGCCGGGCAAACTCGCGGGCAATGTTGCCGTCGCGGGTAAAGCAGCTGACGCCGTTGCCGAATTCGTGGTCGTTGACCAGCTTCACCGCCTCGGCGAAGTCATTCACGCGCACGCAGGCCAGTACCGGGCCGAAGATTTCTTCGCGGTAGATGCTCATCTCTTTGGTCACGTGGTCGAACAGCGTCGCGCCGAGCCAGAAGCCGTTTTCCAGGCCGGCTTCGGTGGGTACATAGTCACGTCCGTCGAGCAGCAGTTGCGCGCCGGCCTGCACGCCTTGTTCGATGTAGCCGCTGATGCGCTCCAGTGCGGCGCGGGACACAATCGGGCCCATCTCGGCCTTGAGGTCGCGGCCGTCGGTGATGCGCAGGTGCTTGGCGCGTTCGGTCAGGGCGGCGATGACTTTGTCACCGACATCGCCAACCAGCACCGCTACGGAAATGGCCATGCAGCGTTCGCCGGCACTGCCGTAGGCGGCGCCCATCAAGGCGTCGACGGTTTTTTCGATATCCGCGTCCGGCATCACCACCATGTGGTTCTTCGCACCGCCCAGGCCTTGCACACGCTTGCCGTTGCGCGCACCGGTTTCGTAGATGTACTGCGCAATCGGCGTGGAGCCGACGAAGCTCACGGCCTTGACGTCCGGGTGCGCGATCAGCGCGTCCACCGATTCCTTGTCGCCCTGCACCACGTTGAACACGCCTTTGGGCAGGCCGGCTTCACGCAGCAGTTCGGCCATGAACAGCGAAGCACTTGGGTCGGTCGGGCTTGGCTTGAGGATGAAGGTGTTGCCCGCCGCAATGGCGATCGGGTACATCCACATCGGCACCATCACCGGGAAGTTGAACGGCGTGACACCGGCTACGACGCCCAGGGGTTGGCGCATCGTCCAGTTGTCCATGCCACGGGAGACCTGGTCGGAATGCTCGCCTTTGAGCAGGTTGGGGATGCCGCAGGCGAATTCGAGAATGTCGATGCCACGGTCGACTTCGCCCTGGGCGTCGGTGAAGACCTTGCCGTGTTCGGCGACGATGATGCGCGCCAGGTCGTCCTTGCGCTCACGCAGCAGGTGCAGGTATTCGAACAGCACGCGGGCGCGACGGATGGGTGGGGTGTCGGCCCAACCGGCAAAAGCGGCCTGGGCAGCGGCGACGGCTTCGGACACGGTCTGGCTGCTGGCCAGGGCAACGCGGCCGGTGATTTCGCCGGTGGCCGGGTTGTAGACGTCCTGATAGCGATCATCGCGGCTGACGCGCTGGTCGTTGATGTAGTGCTCGATTGTTGTAGTCATGGCAGTCGATCCAGGTGGGTTGCGTTGGGACACACGATAGGCTTTCGGTTTGTTCCAAACCAGAGCAGAATCAAGAACTGATTGTCCTTACAAGCGAACAATAAGCCCATGGAAAAATCCGAGATCGAAGGGCTGTGGACCCACATTCACTGGCTCTCAGTGCTGGAGGAACACGGCACCTACACCGCCGCCGCCGCGCGCCTGGGGGTGAGTAAATCCGCGGTCAGCCAGCGCATTTCCGACCTGGAGAAAGCCACCGGCACGCGGCTGGTGACCCGCACCACGCGCAGTGTGCGGTTGACCGATGCCGGGTTGTCGCTGACCCGTGAAGTGCGCGGTGCCTATGAGCAAATCGCGCGCAGTTTCTCGTCGGTGCGCGATTCCGCCGGGGAGATTCGTGGCCTGGTGCGCTTGACCGCCCCCGTGGCATTCGCCCGACAACAGCTGGTGCCGCACTTATCGGAATTCCTGCAGCAGTACCCGCAGGTGCGTATCCAGCTGGATGTGTCGGATGCCCTGAGTTCACTGGCGGCCGAGGGCTACGACCTGGCCGTGCGCCATGGCTTCCAGGTGCCGGAAACCCATGTGGCGTGGAAACTGTGCGACACCGGCTCGGTGCTGGTCGCCACCCGCGATTACCTGCAACGCCATGGCGAACCGCGCGAACCCGGCGACCTGTCCACGCACAACTGCCTGTTCTACCCGCGCGGCACCGACCAGCCCGCGTGGACGTTCGAGCGCGGCAACAAAACCGTCGAACGCCTCACCGTACCCATCGCCGGCAGCTTCGCCACCAACAACAGCGAAGCCCTGCGTGATTCGGCGCTCAACCACTTGGGCATCGCCCTGCTCCCAGACTTCAGCGCCCACGCTGCGCTGGCCAGCGGCAAGCTGGTGCAGGTGCTCAAGGCCTGGACACTCAAGGGCGCGTTTGCCGATGAGATCTACCTGATTCGGCCGTATTCGCCCCATGTGCCGAAGTCGGTGAGTGCGTTGGTGGGGTATTTGAAGGGCAAGTTATCGGATGGGTTTCGGTTCAACGGCTGAGGTTTAGCGCTTGAACAACAGAACTAAAAGTCCATAATAGACAAAATAGTTCTTACCCAGAGGCGCATATGTCCATCACCCCCCAAGTGATCAACCAGGCCCAGGCCCGTGAATTGCTCGCTCAAGTCGATGTGCCGCAGATCCTGCACACGCTGTTCCGCGCCCTGGCCGCCGGGCACGCGGTGCAACCGGCGCAGCAATTAGTGGCGTTCCCCCACGGCGCCGGCGATTTCATCAACTACCTGGGCGTGCTGGCTGAAGAGGGGGTGTACGGGGTCAAGACCTCGCCGTATATCGTGCGCGAGCAAGGGCCGCTGGTGACGGCCTGGACGCTGTTGATGTCGATGCAGACCGGGGAGCCCCTGTTACTGTGCGATGCCGCCGAGTTGACCACCGCGCGCACCGCCGCGACCACTGCGCTGGCGGTGGAGGCATTGGCCCCGCAAACGGCGCGGCGCCTGGCGATCATCGGCAGCGGCAAGGTGGCCCAGGCGCATCTGCACTACGTGAAAAACCTGCGGGACTGGCAGAGCATCAGTGTGTTTTCGCCCAGCCTGGCCACTGCCAATACCGACGCCATCAAACGCCTGGATCCACGCTTGAGCGTCGCCGACAGCTGCGATGCGGCGGTGGCCGACGCCGATGTGATCCTGCTGTGCACCTCATCGGCCGGCCCGGTGATCGACCCGTCGCGCTTGAGCAAGCCGGCGCTCATCACCTCGATCAGCACCAACGCCCCGCGTGCCCATGAAGTGCCGCCCCAGAGCCTCAACGCCATGCAGGTGTTCTGCGACTATCGCCAGACCACCCCCGGCTCGGCCGGCGAGATGCTGATCGCCGCTGAACAGCACGGCTGGGACAAAAACGCCATCGTCGGCGACCTGCCCGAACTGCTCAGTGAGCAGGTGCAGCGCCCGGCCTATGACCGCCACGTATTCTTCCGGTCCATCGGCCTGGGCCTGGAAGACATCGCACTGGCCAGTGCCCTCTGGAGACACTTATGAGCCACGCAGACTTCATCATCATCGGCGGCGGCATTGCCGGCGCGTCCACGGGTTTCTGGTTGTCGCCGCATGGCAAGGTGCTGGTGCTGGAGCGTGAATCCCACCCGGCCTATCACTCCACCGGACGCTCGGCGGCGCTCTACACGGCGGCGTATGGCACCCCGCAGGTGCGTGCGTTGACCCAGGCCAGCCGCGCGTTTTTCGATAACCCGCCGCCAGGTTTCTGCGAGCATCCCCTGCTGACGCCGCGCGGCGAAATGACCGTGGACTTCAACGGCGACGCCGCCGAATTGCAGGCCCAGTACCTGAGCGCCAAGGCCACGGTGCCGCAGGTCGAACGGCTTACGGCGGATGAAGCCTGCGCGCGCCTGCCGATCCTGCGCCGGGAAAAAGTCCATGGCGCGCTGTATGACCCGACCGCCAGCGACATCGACACCGACGCCCTGCACCAGGGCTATTTGCGCGGTATCCGGCGCAATCAGGGCGAAGTGCGCACCGACAGCCATGTACTGGGCTTGAGCCGTGACAGCGCGGGACTCTGGCACGTAAACACCCAGGACGGGACCTACACCGCGCCCATCATCATCAACGCCGCCGGGGCCTGGGCCGATCATATCGGCGGGCTGGCGGGCGCCGCGTCCATCGGCCTGCAACCCAAGCGGCGCTCGGCGTTTATCTTCGCCGGCCCCGAAGGCGTGGACAGCCATGCCTGGCCGATGCTGGTGGCCCTCGACGAAGCCTTCTACATGAAGCCCGACGCCGGCATGTTCCTCGGCTCGCCGGCGAATGCCAACCCGGTGGAGCCCCAGGATATCCAGCCCGAAGAACTGGACATCGCCATGGGCATCTACCAGATCGAAGAAGCCACGACCCTGAGCATCCGCCGCCCGACGCGCACCTGGGCCGGCCTGCGCAGTTTTGTGCACGATGGTGATTTGCTCAGCGGCTTCGACCCACAGGTGCCCGGCCTGTTCTGGGTGGCGGCGCAAGGCGGTTATGGGATCCAGACATCGCCCGCCATGGGCCAGGCCAGTGCGGCGCTGGTGCGCGGTGAAGCGTTGCCGGAGCCACTGACGCGGTTCGGCCTGGACGCTGGTATGCTCTCCCTCGCCCGCCTGGAGCCGCATTGATGAACACCGCCGAACACGAAAAAGTCATGCAGAATTTCCGCGCGATTGCCGATGCAATCGCCACGCTGTTCTTCCCCCACGCCGAAGTGGTGCTGCATGACCTGCGCACGCAAAAAGTCGATTACATCGCCAATAACCTGTCCAAACGTGGCATTGGCGACGACTCGGCGCTGGAAGACATGCTCAGCGCCGACGTCAGCGACGTGAATATCGGCCCCTACGAAAAGCTCAATTGGGATGGCCAGAAAATCCGCAGCCTGAGCACCGTGCTGCATGACCACACAGGTCGCCGCCTGGCGGTGCTGTGCATCAACCTGAATATCTCACTGTTCGAAAACGCCAAGGCGGCGCTGGACCTGTTCCTGTCGCCGAGCAAGCTGATCCCGCAACCGGACTCGCTGTTTCGCGATGACTGGCAGGAGCGCATCAACACGTTCCTGCATGCCTGGATGCGCGAGCGCCAGCTGAGCCTGAACCTGCTCACCCGTGACCACAAGCGTGAGCTGGTACTGGCGCTGCATGCCGAAGGCGCGTTCAAGGGCAAAAGCGCCTCGAACTACGTGGCCAACGTGCTGGGCATGGGCCGGGCCACGGTCTACAAGCATTTGAAGGAGCTCAAGGGCTGATCAAGTGTGGGAGGGGGCTTGCCCTCTCCCACCACATTTTGCCCGCGTATGACGCTCAATCGCCGTAGATGTCAGCCTTGAAGTACTGCTGTGAAATCTTCTGGTATTCCCCACTGGCGCGAATGCCATCGATGGCGCTGTTCAGTTCGCTGACCAGCGCAGTATTGCCTTTGCGCACCGCGATCCCGGCGCCCTCGCCCACGTATTTCGGGTCCTTGAGTTCCGGGCCGACAAACCCATAGCCCTTGCCGCGTGGCATCTGCAAAAAGTCATTCAAGGGAATGGTGTCGGCGAAGATCGCGTCCAGCCGGCCTGCCGCCAGGTCCATGTAGATCTCTTCGTTATTGCTGTAGCGCTTGACGTTGATGCCCTTGGGTTCAAACACCTCGGTGGCATAACGGTCGGTCGTGGTGGCGCGCTGCACACCCACGGTCTTGCCCTTGAGGCTGGCGTACTGGTCGTCCACCACGGCACCGTCCTTCATCACCAGGCGCGATGAGGTGAAGTAGTACTTGTGGGAGAAATCCACCGACTTCTTGCGATCCTCATTAATGGTCATGGACGACAAGGCCATGTCGATTTTCTTCACCTTGAGGGAAGGAATCAGGCCGTCGAATTCACCTTCGACCCACACACACTTGACCTTCATCTGCGCACACAGCGCATTGCCGATGTCGTAGTCGAACCCAACGATCTTGCCCTCCTCGGTCTTGGACGCAAAGGGCGGGTAAGCCGCTTCGATACCGATGCGCAGGGTTTTCTCGGCGGCCAGCAGCTGGCTGGAGGCGATCAGGCCCAAGGCCAGGGCGGTGATGAGGGAGAGTTTCTTCATGTCGTTTCTCGCGAGTTGTTATTGGTTTTGGCAAGCGTGAAGAAAAAGCTGGAGCGGGATCTTTTGTACTTATAATTCCATACTGGACTTTTACGTATCACCCGTCAATCACCACTCGCCAGCCCTTATCGCCCATGACTTTTTTGCACAACGCTCCGGTGTTTTTGAGCGTTTTGCTCTTATTTATGCGTGCCTATACTCGGTCCAGCCTCTCGATGCACCCGAGGGGTCAGTCCCCACAACAATAATTAAGGACACCGACCATGACCCAGTCCTTCCTGGCTGCCCGGGATTTTCTGCTCGCGCACCGTACCGACTACGCCACCGCCGCCCGTGACTTTCGTTGGCCGCAACTGGACGCCTTCAACTGGGCCCTGGATTACTTCGATGCCATGGCTGAGGGCAATGCCGCCGACGCGCTGTGGATCGTCGAAGAGGACGGCAGCGAGCAGCGCTACAGCTTCCAGCAACTGGCCGCGCGCTCCAACCAGGTCGCCAACCACCTGCGCGCCCTCGGTGTGCGGCGTGGCGAGCGCGTGCTGCTGATGCTCGGCAACGATGTGGCGCTGTGGGAAACCATGCTGGCGGCCTTCAAGCTCGGCGCCGTGGTGATCCCCGCCACCGCCCTGCTCAACCCCGTTGACCTGCACGACCGCATCGAGCGGGGCCAGGTCCGCCACCTGGTGGTCGGCGCGGCGCATGTCGGCAAGTTCGAGGGCCTGGGCGAGGGTTGCAGCCGCATCTGTGTGGGGGCGGCGCCTACTGGCTGGGTCGCGCACAGCGCCGCTTTCGAATACCCCGAGCGGTTCGAGGTCGAGGGTCGTACCTTGGCCACGGACCCGATGCTGCTGTATTTCACCTCCGGCACCACTTCAAAACCGAAGATGGTGCTGCACAGCCACCAGAGCTACCCGGTCGGCCATCTGTCGACCATGTACTGGATCGGCCTGCAACCCGGCGACCTGCACCTGAACATCTCCTCGCCGGGCTGGGCCAAGCATGCCTGGAGCTGCCTGTTCGCGCCGTGGAATGCCGGCGCCTGCATCTTTATCCATAACGTCGCGCGGTTCAGTGCCCAGGCGTTGCTCGGCGCACTGGAGAAGTACCGGGTGACCAGCCTGTGCGCCCCGCCCACGGTGTGGCGCATGCTGATCCAGGAAGACCTGGCCAGCTACAAATCGCGTCTGAACCTGCGCGAACTGGTGGGCGCCGGTGAACCGCTGAACCCGGAGATCATCGAGCAGATCCAACAGGCCTGGGGCCTGCCACTGCGCGACGGCTTCGGCCAGTCGGAAACCACCGCCCTGGTCGGCAATACGCCAGGCCAGTTGCTCAAGCCAGGGTCCATGGGCCGCCCGTTGCCGGGCTACCAGGTGGCCCTGCTGGACGCCGCCGGCGTGCCGGGCACCGAGGGTGAAGTCGCCCTGCCGCTGGATATACGCCCACTGGGCCTGATGCTCTGCTACGAAGACAGCCCGGAGAAAACCGCCGAGGTGATGCGCGACGGTTACTACCGCACCGGCGACACCGCGCAGATCGACGCCGACGGCTACATCACCTTTGTCGGGCGCGCCGACGACGTGTTCAAGGCCTCCGACTACCGCATCAGCCCCTTCGAGCTGGAAAGCGCGCTGATCGAACACCCGGCAGTGATGGAAGTGGCCGTGGTGCCCAGCCCCGATCCGGTGCGCCTGGCGGTGCCCAAGGCGTTCCTGATCCTGGCCCATGACGCCCCGGGCAGCGCCGAACTGGCCGCGCACATCCTCGCCTTCGCCCGTGAACATCTGGCGCCCTACAAGCGGGTGCGGCGGATCGAGTTTGTCAGCGAATTGCCCAAGACTATTTCCGGCAAAATCCGCCGGGTGGAGTTACGGCAGATGGAGGTGGCGCGGCGCCAGAGCGACACACGGGGTGAGCAGGAGCACTTCGAAGAAGATTTCAGCTAAAAAAAACCCGGTGACGCAGGTCACCGGGCCAAACGAAGCGACCAGCTTCAGAAACGCGGTTTGACGGTCTTCCAATCCGGTTGATAGCGCTGCATCTGCTTCACGTCGTCGCGCTGGCGAATGCCGCAGCTGAGGTATTGGTCATGCAGCTTGCCCAGTTGATCATGGTCCAGTTCCAGGCCCAGCCCCGGTGCACGGGTGATCTTCACGCAGCCGTCGACAATCGGCAGTTTGCCGCCCTTGATCACTTCTTCGTCCGGTTCTTGCCAGGGGTAGTGGGTGTCGCAGGCGTAGTCGAGGTTGGGCACCGACGCGGCCACGTGGGCCATGGCCATCAGGCTGATGCCCAGGTGTGAGTTGGAGTGCATCGACACGCCCAGGCCAAAGGTCTGGCACATCTTCGCCAATACCTGGGTGTCGCGCAGGCCGCCCCAGTAGTGATGGTCGGCGAGTACGATCTGCACGCTGTTCAGGGCCACGCTGCGGCGGAACTCGTCAAAATCGGTGACCACCATGTTAGTCGCCAGGGGCAAGCCGGTACGTGTGTGCAACTCGGCCATGCCTTCCAGGCCGGGGGTCGGGTCTTCGTAATACTGCAGATCATCGCCGAGCAATTCGGCCATGCGGATCGAGGTTTCCAGGGACCAGTTGCCATTCGGGTCAATGCGCAGCGGCACGCCGGGGAAGGCCTTTTTCAAGGCCTTGATGCACGCCACTTCATGTTCTGGATCCAGCGCACCGGCCTTGAGCTTGATGCTTTTGAAGCCATAGGTGTCGATCATCCGCCGCGCCTGGGCGACGATCTGTACTTCGTTGAGGGCTTCGCCCCAACTGTCGGGTTTATAGGGCGAGTCGATGTGCTCGGCGTACTTGAAGAACAGGTAGGCGCTGAACGGAATCTGATCGCGGATCGCGCCGCCCAGCAGGTCCACCAGCGGCACATTCAGCGAGTGCGCCTGCAGGTCGAGAAACGCCACCTCAAACGCCGAATAGGCATTGCTCACTGCCTTGCTCGCATGGGAGCCGGGGGCCAGTTCGGCGCCGGCAATGCTCACAGGTTTGTGCGCCGCCACGGTGGCCTGCACGATGGCGCGCAGTTGGTTGAGGTTGAACGGATCGAGGCCGATCAGTTGGTCCTTGACCTGTTGCTGGATCGCCAGCGCCGGGGCATCGCCGTAGCTTTCGCCAAGGCCGATGTAGCCGGTGTCGCTCTCGATTTCGATGATCGAGCGCAGCGCAAAGGCTTCGTGGATACCGCTGGCGTTGAGCAGCGGCGGATCGCGAAACGCGATGGGGGTGACGGTGACTCGGACGATTTTCAAGAGGCGGCTCCCTGTGGGCCTGGACGCAAGGCGTGATGATGAGTAGTCGGTTTGGAGGTGGGGGGCACACCGGGCCGTGGTGCAGTGCGCGCAAAAAACACCACCACCGCGGCCACCAGCGATGTCGCGGCCAGGCCGTACAGCCCGCCTTCAATCGAACCGGTGGTCTGCTCCAGCAGGCCGAAGGTGGTCGGCGCGACGAAACCGCCGAGGTTGCCGACCGAATTGATCAAGGCGATCACCGCCGCCGCGATGCGCGCATCCAGGTAACCCTGGGGGATCGGCCAGAACAGCGCGGAAGCGGCCTTGAAGCCAATCGCGGCAAAACAGATGGCGACAAACGCAAACACCGGCCCGCCCATGGTGGACATGAACATGCCGACGGCGGCAATCACCAGCATCAGTGCAACCCACGCCTGCTGGTGTTTCCACTTGCTGGCCAGGGCGGCGAAACCGTACATGGCGACGATGGAAATCAACCACGGGATCGAGTTGAACAACCCCACCTGGAAGTCGCCGAGGTTGCCCATTTTCTTGATCATGCTCGGCAGCCAGAAGGTGGCGCCGTAGATGGTCAGGGCAATGGAAAAGTAGATAAAGCAGAACAGCGCGATCTGCTTGTCGGCCAGCAGCTTGAACATCGACGGCCGCACGCTCTGGGTGGCTTCGCGGGCCGTTTGCTCAAGCGCGATGGCTGTCACCAGCGCGTGTTTTTCTTCGTCGCTGAGCCACTTGGCCTGATGGGGGTGAGACTGCAACCAGAACCACACAAACCCGCACAACACGATGGAGGCAAAGCCCTCGATCAGGAACATCCACTGCCAGCCATGCAGGCTCAAGCCACTGACGTTGAGCAACGCCCCCGACACCGGCCCGGAAATCACCGAGGCGATGGCCGAACCACTGAGGAAAATCGCCATTGCCTTGCCGCGCTCGGCGGCCGGCAGCCATTGGGTGAAGTAGTAGATGATGCCGGGGAAAAAACCGGCTTCGGCAGCGCCGAGTACGAAGCGCAGGATATAGAAACTGGTCTCGCCTTTGACAAAGGCCATGGCCATCGCGGCCGCGCCCCAGGTGAACATGATGCGCGTCAACCAGGCCCGCGCGCCGTAGCGCTGCAACAGCAGGTTGGACGGCACCTCGAAGATGGCGTAACCGATGAAGAACAGCCCGGCACCCAAGCCATAGGCGGCGGCGCCAATGCCCAGGTCGGTCTCCATATGGCTGCGCACAAAGCCGATATTGACCCGGTCGATGTAATTGACGATGAACATCACCACGAACAACGGCAGTACATGGCGCTTGACCTTGGCGGCTGCTCGGGCAAGCACGCTCGGGTCGGGCGGATTCTGGACGGTATCCAAGGGCAACTCCCAATCATTGTTTTTTTAGGGACGTGCCGATCATGGACGCCGGGGATTGTTCCCGTCTAATCTAACTTGGCATTCGATTGATACCTGGATTAGATCAATGTTCGAACTCACGCAACTGCGCTGCTTCACCACCGTGGCCACCGAGCTGAATTTTCGCCGCGCCGCCGAACGCCTGAACATGACCCAGCCGCCCCTCAGCCGGCAGATCCAATTACTGGAACATCACCTCGGCGTGGAGCTGTTTACCCGCACCACCCGCAGCGTCGCCCTCACCGCCGCCGGGCGGGCGTTTTTTATCGAGGCCCAGAACCTGCTGGAACGGGCCCAGCAGGCGGCCGTGACCGCGCGACGTTTTGCCGAGGGCGACATTGGCACGGTGAATATCAGCTTCGTCGGCAGCGCGGTGTATGAGTTTTTGCCCAGGGTCATTGCCGAGGCACGGCTCAAGCAGCCTCAGGTCAAAATCGACCTCTCGGAGATGAACACCTACCAGCAATACGAAGCCCTGCGTGCGCGCCGCATCGACCTGGGCATCGTCCGCGCGCCCCTGCTGGAGCCCGGTTATGCCACCGAATGCCTGGTGCGCGAGCCCTTCGTGCTGGCGGTACCGAGCAGCCATCGACTGGCCAGCGCCGACAGCGTCAGCGTCCACGACCTCGACGCCCAGCCCTTCCTGATGTACGCCCATTCGGCCTACCCGCCGTTCAACGAACTGCTCACCGGCCTGCTGCGCTCGGCCCGTGTCGCCCCCGAATATGTGCAGTGGCTGGGCTCGTCCCTGACCATCCTGGCCCTGGTCAACGCCGGCATGGGATTGGCGCTGGTACCGCGTTGCGCCAGCAGTGTGGTGTTCAAGAACGTGGTGTTTCGCGATATCGACCTGGGCGAAGGCGCACAGAGCGAACTGCACCTGATCTGGCGCGAGAACAATGACAACCCGGCATTCGCGATGTTGCTGGAGGGGATTCGCAGTGCGGTGCGTGACGGGTGGGCGGACTAATGGAACAGGCTTCGTCGAAATCAAAGCCTCGCCACAATCCATCCAACACCGCTAAACAACTGTGGGAAGGGGCTTGCTCCCGATAGCGGAGTGTCAGTCTCTGTAGAGGTCGACTGACCCACCGCCGTCGGAGCAGGCCGCCCTCGCCTCACGCCACTTTGAAACGATTGACCAGACGCTGCTGGTGCTCGGCCAGCCGCGCCAGTTCCTGGCTGGTGATTGCGGTTTGCTCGGCGCCGGCACTGACCTGGATGACCAGGTCGTTGATCTCGTTGACGTTACGGTTGATGTCTTCTGAAACCGCACTCTGCTCTTCAGCCGCCGAAGCAATCTGCAGGTTACGATCACTGATACTGGCCACGCCTTCGGCGATCTCCAACAACAACTCACCCGCACGTTCGACCTTGCGTGCACCGTCCTGGGCCTTGCCCAAGGTCTCCTGCATGGACGAGCTCGCGCGATCGGAACCACTTTGCAGGTTGCTGATCATCTGCTGAATGTTCCCCGTGGACTCCTGGGTCTTCTGGGCAAGCACCCGTACCTCGGAGGCCACCACGGCAAATCCGCGTCCATGATCCCCTGCCCGCGCCGCTTCGATGGCCGCGTTCAAGGCCAGCAGGTTGGTTTGCTCAGCAATGCCGCGAATGACGTCAAGCACGGAGGAAATCCCATCGCTTTCCTGTTTGAGCTCGTCAATGATCAGCGCGGTGTCCTCGGCCTGCCCCGAGAGCTGGCGGATCAGCGTGATGGTGCCTTCGATCTCGGTGCGCCCTTGGGTGGTGCTGGCATTGACCCGTTGCGACAGTTGCGCCGCATCGTTGGTGCTGTGCGCCACCTCGCGCACGGTGGCACTCATTTCGTTGATCGCCGTGGCCACCAGTTCAGTGCTCTGGCGCTGGCGCTCGACGCTTTGGCTGGTCTGCATCGTCACGGTTGAGGACTCCTCCGCCGCCGTTGCAACGTGTGCGGTGGCGTTGCCGATTTCCTGCACCACGCCACTGATCTCTTGCGCCATGCGGTTGAGGTTGCGCGAGATCTGACCGAACTCGTCTTTGCTCTCATAAGTCGCCCGCGCGGTGAGGTCGCGCTGTGCCAGGTCGTTGAGCACGCGGTTCAGGTCGCGCACCGCCGAATCGATCATGCGGATGATCAGCCAGGACAACACCGCCACTGCCAACAGGGACACGATCACCGCGCCGATGGTCAGCCACAGGGCGCGGCTGGCGTCATCACGCTCGTGCATTGCCAGGCTGCTGACACTTTGGCCCAGGGCTTCCTCCACTTGGCTCATCAGGTCAATGCGCTGGGTGGAGGTTTCAAACCAGGCTTCGGGTTTGATCCCCAGCGCCTGCCCCATCGGCACCTCAAACGCCAGGCGCTGCAACTTGGCGACTTCGACGGCGGCAGGTTGTTGCATTTGCGTATCGAACTGCGCAAGCGAGGCCGCGGGCGCCTTGCGCCGGAACGCCTCGTAGTAGGCGCCGAACTCGCCCAGGTTGCGGCTGAAGCGCGACAACAGCGCCTCATCGAAATGCCCCTGGTTGAACACCAGGCCCAGCACCACGCGCTCACGGCCGGCGCGCTCTTTCATCTCGATAAATTGATTCAGTGCACCCAGCGCGTAGACGATGGTCGCGTTGTTGACGCTCGCTTCCAGGGAATGGGTGTAGCCGGTCAGCACTTGAATGATCTGGGTATAACGCGCGCCGGATTCGGTGCTGTTGATGCTCAGTTTATCGACCTGTTCGCGCATCGCCGGCAGCTGGTCCAGGGCCCGCAGGACGTCGTCCAGGTTCGCATTGCCGGAGGTGGACACACCGCGCACCACCTCGACGGCCGCACTGGAGTCCCTGCGCATCTGGACCATGCGATCGCCCATGGACTTGCCGCCACTGCCGAGGAACACGCCACTGGCACCGCGCTCGCGCTGCAACGTGGTAATCAGTTGGCTTAACTTCTGGGCGGTGGCGCTGGCCATCACCGTGGTGTTCATGTCGCGCAGCGTTTTGTAGTTGTCCACCACAAACACGCCGGCCAGGGTCAGGAACCCGAGCATCGGCAGCAGCAGAATCAACAACAGTTTCAGACGCAGCGGAGCGTTCTTAAGCATTTCCCTAAAGCCTCATGTCCATGGGTCAGACTGGCGCCTTTCACGCCAAAATAGTGGCGCCATGATATCACCCATAAAAACGGCTCTACCGCTCTCGGACGGCCATCTTGAGCCAATCGGGGCTTGTATTGACCCAGATCAATGAAGGCTCACAAATCAATCGGGGCCGGTCCCTATGTTGATCGACCACCTTGCCTGACTGACTCAATCCTCCTGAATACTTGCCTGATCCTCCGAGTCTTCGGCTTTTTCATAGATAGCCCTTGTGCCCTGGTCTAGAGTTCGACAATGGGCGCCCATCGCCTTTCTTATAAGAAACACGCCATCCCAACCGATGATCAGCAGGTGAGTCAGCCATGGAATTACGCATCAACCAAAAGGCCTATCAGGTCGACGCCGACGCGGACACGCCGTTGCTATGGGTGATCCGCGATGACCTCGGGCTGACCGGCACCAAGTATGGCTGCGGCCTGGCCCAATGCGGCGCCTGCTCGGTGCTGGTGGACGGCAATGTCGTGCGTTCGTGCGTCACGCCGGTGGCCGGGGTGGTCGGGCGTGAAATCACCACCATCGAGGCCATCGAAGCCGATGCAGTGGGCAAGCGGGTGGTCAGTGCCTGGGTCGAGCATCAGGTGGCGCAATGCGGTTACTGCCAGTCCGGGCAGGTGATGGCCGCCACCGCGTTGCTCAAGCACACCCCTGCCCCCACCAATGCGCAGATCGACGCGGCCATGGTCAACCTGTGCCGCTGCGGCACCTACAACGCCATCCATGCCGCCATGCATGACCTGGCCGCCGGGAAGGAGAGCGCCTGATGAACACGCCATCCGTCATCCCTGGCATCACCCTGGGCGAGCCGATCAACCTGTCGCGTCGCCGCTTCCTGGCCAGCACGGCCGTGGGTGCGCTGGTTATCGGTTTCGGCCTGCCGCTGGGCTCGGCCCGAGTGCAGGCCGCCAGTGCCGCAGAACGCGGCACTCAGGTGCCGGCGTTCCTGGAGATTCGCCCGGACGGCACGGTGCGCCTGCTCAGCCCCTTTATGGAAGGCGGCCAAGGCACCCATACCGCCATGGCGCAGATCGTCGGCGAAGAGCTGGATGCCGACCCCGCCACCTTTATCGTCGAAGCCGCACCTCCCGGTGAAGCCTACGTGGTGATGGAAAACGGCATGCGCATCACCGGCGGCAGCATGTCGGTACGCATGAGCTACCCGGTCATGCGTCGCCTGGGCGCCCTCGCCCGCGCCATGCTGTTGCAGGCCGGTGCCGAGCAGCTCGGTGTGCCGGTGGCGCAACTGACCACCCAACCCGGCCGCGTGGTGCACGCCGCGTCCGGCCGCTCCCTGGGCTACGGCGAGTTGGCCGGCCGCGCGCTGGACATGCCGGTGCCCGACCCGGCCAGCATCACCCTGCGCGACCCGAGCCAGTTCCGCTGGATCGGCAAGCCGGTCAAGCGCCTGGATGCCTATGACAAATCCACCGGCAAGGCACAGTACAGCATCGACATGAAGGTCGACGGCATGCTCCACGCCGCCGTGCAGCACGCGCCGCGCCTGGGCATGACCGTGGGCAGCCTGCGTAACCAATCCCAGGTCGAAGCCATGAAAGGCGTGCACTCCGTGCATGTGCTGCCCGGTGCGGTAGCCGTGGTGGCCGAACGCTGGTGGCACGCCAAGCGTGCGGTGGAGGCAATTCAGGTCGACTGGCAGGAACCCACGGCCGACTCAAAAGTGCGCGGCATGCCCGCGGATTTCTCCAGCGACGGCTTTCGCGATTTTCTCGCGGCCCAGCAAGGTCCGGCCCGTGACGACGAGAACGAAGGCGATGTGGCCGGCGCGTTGAAGAACGCCAAGACCCAGGTCGAGGCCACCTACCACAACCAATACCTCAACCATGCCCAGCTGGAACCACCGTCAGCCCTGGCACGCTTCAACCCCGACGGTTCGCTGGAGATCTGGCTGCCCAACCAGGCGCCCGATATGTTCCGCGCCGACATCGCCAAGCGTGCCGGGCTCGACCCCGCGCAAGTGACCCTGCACTCGCCGCTGCTGGGCGGGTTTTTCGGCCGACACTTCCTGTATGACTCGGCCAGCCCTTACCCGCAGGCGATTGCATTGGCCAAGGCGGTGGGCCGTCCGATCAAGCTGATCTGGAGCCGTGAGGAAGAGTTCCTGCGCGACGTGTTGCGCCCAGTCGCCGTGGTCAAGTTCCGCGCAGCGCTGGACGCCGACGGCCTGCCGGTGGCGATCGAAGCGGTGAGCGCCACCGAAGGCCCTACCGAGGCCATCGCCGGCAAGCAGGGCGAAAAACTCGACCCCACCGCCCTTGAAGGCCTGTCGGGCAAGAGCTACGCCATCCCCAACAAACGCATCGCGCAGATCTACGTCAAGGGCCCGGCCATGCTCGGCTACTGGCGTTCGGTGGGCAATTCGCTGAATGACTTCTTCTACGAAGCGTTCCTCGATGAACTGGCGGACAAAGGCGGCCGCGATCCCTATGAGCTGCGCCTGCATCTGCTGCGCGACAACCCACGGCTGACCACCCTGCTCAAGGCCGTGGGCGAGTTGTCCGGTGGCTGGAAGCGTGGCCCCTACACCGCCGAAGACGGCACCCGGCGCGCCCGTGGCGTGGCCATGGCCTCGCCGTTCGGCTCCCACGCGGCAGTGATCGCCGAAGTCTCGCTTGAGAACGGCCAGGTCAAGGTGCACCACATCTGGGAAGCCATCGACCCCGGCAGCATCGTCAACCCGGCGATTGTGCAAGCCCAGGTCAATGGCGCGGTGGCCCTGGGTTTATCGCAAACCCTGCTGGAGGAAGCGGTGTACGTGGACGGTAAGCCACGGGCGCGCAATTACGACCTTTACCCGATCCTGCCGCCCTCACGGATGGCGCAGGTGCACGTAAAGATCGTCGAGAGTGGCGAGAAGATGGGCGGCATCGGTGAGCCTCCGCTCCCCGCTGTGGCGCCAGCCGTGGTCAATGCGGTAGCGCAGTTGACCGGCCAGCGTGTGCGCAGCCTGCCATTAAGCCGACACACCTTCAGCTAACCGAGCGAGACCGCCCATGAACAACCGTCGATTCGCAAGAACCGCAGGCTGGCTGGTGCTGCCCTGCCTGGTCGCCGCCGGCCTGCTGGGCTGGTATGTCACCCGCCAGCCCGCCACCCCGTTCGCGCAGGAACAGGCCGCCAGCGTCGACCCCGCACAGGTCAGTCGCGGCGAATATGTCGCCCGCCTCAGTGACTGCGTCGCCTGCCACAGCCTGCCGGGCAAGGCGCCCTTCGCCGGGGGCCTGGAAATGGCCACGCCGCTGGGCGCCATTCACGCCACCAACATCACCCCGGACCGCACCCACGGCATCGGCACCTACAGCCTCGCCGACTTCGACCGTGCGGTGCGCCACGGCGTCGCACCGGGCGGCCGCCGGCTCTACCCGGCGATGCCCTACCCGTCTTACGCCAAGCTCAGCGACGAGGATATACGCGCGATGTATGCGTTCTTCATGCAAGGCGTACAACCGGCCAACGAGCCCAACATCCCCAGCGATATTCCCTGGCCGCTCAATCTGCGCTGGCCCATCGCCCTGTGGAACGGCCTCTTCGCGCCGACCGCCACTTACGCCGCCAAACCCAACCAGGACGCACTGTGGAATCGCGGCGCCTATATCGTCCAAGGCCCTGGCCACTGCGGCAGCTGCCACACGCCGCGCGGCCTGGCCTTCAATGAAAAAGCCCTGGACGAATCCGGCAAGCCGTTCCTCGCCGGCGCCCTGCTCGACGGCTGGTACGCACCGAGCCTGCGCCAGGACCCGAACACCGGGCTGGGGCGCTGGAGCGAGCCGCAGATCGTGCAATTCCTCAAGACCGGGCGCAACGCCCATGCGGTGGTCTACGGCTCGATGACCGAAGCCTTCAACAACTCCACGCAGTTCATGGAAGACGCCGACCTGGCCGCCATCGCCCGTTACCTCAAGTCACTGCCCGGCGACCCACAGCGCGACGGCACGCCCTGGCAGTACGTAGCCGCCGACACACGCCAGGACGTCCCCGGCGCCCACCCCTACGCGACCCGCTGCGCCTCCTGCCATGGCCTTGACGGCAAGGGCCAACCCGAATGGATGCCGCCCCTGGCCGGCGCCACCTCGGCATTGGCCAAGGAAAGCGCCTCGGCAATCAACATCACCCTCAACGGCTCACAACGGGTAGTGGCCGCCGGCGTACCGGACGCCTACCGCATGCCGGCGTTTCGTGAGCAACTGTCCGATGCGGAAATCGCCCAGGTACTGACCTACGTACGCAGCACCTGGGGCAACCACGGGGAGGCGGTCGACGCCAAGGCAGTCGGCAAGCTGCGCGGGCATACCGACCCGGCGAGCAGCAGTCCGATTATTTTGCATATGCGTTGAAGGTAGCGTCCCGACCTTTTCCCCGGTGTGGTCAGTGAAATGAGCATGCTGGGGAATAACTATCCGCCTGCTCAAGTTCGCCTCATAGCGGCATAGGTATCTACAAAACTCTGGCTCAACGCTGAACGCCCGGTAGATAGGGCACCTGTGGCGAGCGGGCTTGTCCCGCGTTGGGCTGCGTAGCAGCCCCAAAATCAGCCTCTACAGAGTTTCTGATACACCGCATTCTTCCTTACTGGGGCTGCTGCGCAGCCCAACGCGGGACAAGCCCGCTCGCCACAGGGAGATTTGTCAGGGTCTGAAAATTTGTGTAGATCCAAAGGATCTCAGCGCACGTTAACGCCCTTACTTGCTTTCCTGCATCTGCACCGACGACTTGGCGCCACTGGTGTTGCCCTTGTCGAAACAACCGTGCAGCAGGAACACGCTGCAAAGACTCAGGCACATGGCGATTTTTTTCATGATGGTTCTCCTGCAAGGTAGGCTCGGCGCAGGCCGGACTGTTCTCTCTCTGGCCGAGACACGCGCGGGCTCGTTCAACTCCTCACCTCGCGGCGTGACGAATGGTCAAGGCACACCGCACATCCCGCAGCCTGAACTAATTTGAACGAACCCGCTGCTTTACCCATCAACACTGAAGGACCTATCAGACACGAGAACGGCTCGTGTCGCTCCTACGCGAGCTACGAACCCGGCGGCCTCGACCAGGCCCCTGCTCTCTTCGCTCGCACATGACGACCTTGGGGTGAAGGCCATGGCAGCGAATAGGCGTGAAGCGTCGAAACAAACCGGCTGGGAAGCAGAGCTGGCCAGGAACACCGAGCTGTTCTACGAGGCAGACCGCCTGGAAACACAGGCCTACGCCATCATAGGCAGCAGCCTGGCCGATGCCGGTGACTGGCTGCGCTTTACCGAAGCGAAACAGATAGCCGATGCAAAGCGCACCGAGGCGTATCAGGACCTGATGCGGATTCGGCGCGGCATGGAGGCGGCACGCTCCGACTGAGGCCGCTCGGGGCGCTGCGGCAAGACAAAAAAAAACCACTCGTTCGAGTGGCTTTTCTGGATTTTCACAGCGCCTCAGGAAGAAAAAACCTCCGCGCGCTGCCGTGTTGTCTTTTTGTACCGGAGCGGCTGCTGCCAGGCCAACTGCGCCTGGACCTGCGCTACGGCCTCCAACACACGCTGTGCCCAGTTTTCGTCTTGAGGATCCACCACTACCACGCGGAAACCGTGGTCATGACCTTCACTGCGCACACCTTCGGAGTCATCCACATGCAGGTCGATGTCGAAGGCCGGCGGGAATTTCGAGGGGGCGTTGGACAGGCCGTGCGCCGTCAGCGCGTGGTTGTGCAGCACGCTGTTGACCACACCGTCGACGCGGATGCCGTACAGCATCAGCCAGCGGCGGATATAAGACGGCGTGCGACCGGAAGAGGTGTAGACCCAGATGCTGCAGCCCTGGCGGCGTAGTTCGCGGGTCAGGGAGCGTGTGCCGATCCGCAAGGGCTCACCCAGCCAACGGTGCACGCAGGCTGGCAGCCGGCTCGGCTCGACGTCGCAATGATGGAGTTGGCAGGCCAGGGTATCGTCGATATCGAAGGAAATGCGGATGCGCGGACGCTGCTGCATCAGGAAAACACGCTTGAGAGCCCGCCCTGCCTTGGCGAACACGGGATAACCGCTCATCAATGGCCCCCTTGATAGACAGGCAAGGGTTGGTCTTTAAGAAAAAACTTGATCGGATCCGGCGCCTGTTCTTCCAGGAAGGCGGCGTATTTTTTCTTGATCTTGGGCAATTCGTACAACGCCTTGACTCCATGTTTGGCTGAGTTGCGGATGACCGACGAGGGGTTGAAGTAGCCCTCGGCGTTCTCCAGCGTCAGCACGAACGGCGGCAAGCCTGCACGCATCAGCAAATAGCTGACGATCAGCGAACCGCTGCGGTTGTTGCCTTCAATGAACAGTTGCGGCTTGCTGAGGATGCGTACATACACCCCGGCTGCGCGCTTCCAGACTGATTCACTGCGATACGCGCAGTACCAGTTGTACAAGTCCTTGATGCCGCCCTCGACGTTGTTGAAGAAGTGTTCCTCGGTCGCCGCCAGGTGCTGGGCGTATTCCAGGCGGCGCGCCGGGTCGCTGCCGCAGAGCACGGTGGCGTTGATCTCCAGCATCAGGTTCAGTTGCTGAAGGTCGAACAGGTCGACGCCCCGCGCGACATAGTCGTCAATCAGCGCGTAGCCTTCAAGCACGTTGTGCAGCACTTCGTCGGTCAACGGGTCGCGCGGCTCGGTAAAGTCCCGGCTGAGCTCGGCGAAGCGCTGTTGCACCTCACGCAGTGCGCGTTCAATCGCGGGTAAATCAAGGCGTCGTGTTGCAGGCATTGGCATTCCCATAAGCAGTTGAAAATACGGGAGCATCCCAGCTCCCGCAGGGGCATCAGCTGAACTTGCCGCTGATGTAGTCCCCAGTCATTTGTTCACGCGGATTCTCGAAGATCTGCGCCGTCGGGCCCATCTCCACCAAGTAGCCGGTGCGCGTGCCCTGGGAAATATCCACCGAGAAAAACGCCGTGGTGTCGGCCACACGGATGGCCTGCTGCATGTTGTGAGTCACCAGGGCGATGGTGTAGTCCTTCTTCAGCTCGACCATCAGCTCCTCGACCCGGCGCGTGGCGATCGGGTCAAGCGCCGAGCAGGGTTCATCGAGCAACAGCACTTCCGGCTCGGTGGCGATGGCGCGGGCGATGCACAGACGTTGCTGCTGGCCACCGGACAGCGACAGGCCGCTGACCTTGAGCTTGTCCTTGACCTCATCCCACAGCGCAGCGCCTTGCAGGGCGTGCTTGACGCGGTCGCCCAGGTCGCCTTTGTAGCGATTCAGACGCAGGCCGAAGGCGACGTTGTCGAAGATGCTCATCGAGAACGGGTTCGGCTGCTGGAACACCATGCCGATGTAGCGGCGCACGACCACCGGATCCACGCCCTTGCCATAGACGTCCTGCCCGAGGAAGTGCACATGGCCCTCGAAACGGAAGCCTTTGACCAGGTCGTTCATGCGGTTGAGGCTACGCAGCACGGTACTTTTACCGCAGCCAGACGGGCCGATGAAGCCGGTGATCTTGTTCTTTTCGATCGGCACATGGCTGTCACGCACGGCCATGAAGTTGCCGTAGAAGATCTTGTCCAGCTTGCAGTCCATGACCACAGGTGCCTGGGTGACAAACGGAGCGGCTATTTGCGCAGTTGATACGTTCAAGATTCAGATGCTCCCGTTTTCAATACTTTGGCTTGCCGAAAATACGGCTCACGATATTCACGACCAGCACGATCATTACCAGTACCAGCGACGCCGCCCATGCGAGTTCAAGCTGGTTGTCGAAGGGCATGCCGGAGAAGTTGTAGATCAGCACGGCCAGCGAGGCCGTCGGATTCATCACCGCCAGGCTGCCGTCGTGGTAGATCCAGTAGTTGCTGAACAGCGCGGTAAACAACAGCGGCGCGGTTTCGCCTGCGGCGCGGGCCACGGCGAGCATCACGCCGGTGAGGATTGCCGGCAGGCCGGTGGGCAAGACGATTTTCCAGATCACCTGGGAGCGGGTGCAGCCCATGCCGTAGGCGGCGTCCTTCATGATCTTGGGCACCATGCGCATCGACTCTTCAGCCGTCAGCACCACGATCGGCAGCATCAGTACCGCCAGCGCCACACCACCGGCCGGGGCCGAGTAGGTGCCGGTGGTCATCACCACCAGGGCGTAGGCGAATACACCGGCCAGGATGGAAGGCAGGCCGGTGAGCATCTTCGCGGCAAAACGTGCGGCGTTCGCCAGCTTGCTGTCCGGGCCCAGTTCGGCGAGGAAGATCGCCGCCATGATGCCCACCGGCACGGCGATGGCAGCGGCAATGCCGACCATCACGAACGTACCGGCCATCGCGTTGCCGAAACCGCCGCCGGTCTCGAAACCGGTGGGGGGCAGTTCGGTGAACACTTCAAGGCTCAGGCGTGCGCCGCCGCGCATGATCAGCATGTAGAGCACGGAAATCAGCGGCACGCTGGCCAGCAGCGCGCCCGTCCAGACCAGAGTGGTCAACACCAGGCTGCGCAGGGCACGGCCTTCGAACCGGCGCTGCAGGCTGGGCAGTGCGCCGGTGGGGGACGTCAGGTCGGTTGCAGCAGTGAGGTCAGTCATCACTTATTACCCCGTTGGGCGTACATCATGATCATGGAGCCGAAGATGTTCACGATCAGCGTGATCAACATCAGCACCAGTGCGGCGTACATCAGCACCTCGATCTCGTTCGGCCCGGCTTCTGGGAAGTTCAGCGCCAGCAAGGCCGCCAGGGTGTTGGCCGGTGCGAACAACGACAGAGAGATGTTGTTGGCGTTGCCCACCAGCATGGCCAGGGCCATGGTTTCACCGAGTGCGCGGCCCAGGCCCAGTACCAGGGAACCGAAGATGCCGGTGGCGGCGGACGGCACCATCACCTTGAGAATCGCTTCCCAGTGGGTGGTACCCATGCCGTAGGCGGCTTGCTTGGTTTTCATCGGCACGGCGGTGAGCGCATCCTGCGACACGGCGGCGATGGTCGGCAAAATCATGATTGCAAGCACCAGGGCTGCCGGGAGTAACCCCGGCCCGCTCAGGGACGTCCCGAAAAAGGGGATCCAGCCAAGTTCAGTGTTCAACCATGCGGTCAACGGCCGAATTGCCGGGATGACCACGTAAATGCCCCAGAGGCCGTAAACGACGCTGGGGATGGCCGCGAGCAGTTCGACGATGGTACGAAACACCGCCGCCAGCTTCGCCGGCAAAAAATCCTGGGTGAGGAAAATCGCCATGCTGACGCCGAAAACACCTGCGATCAGCAACGCGATAAAGGCACTGTAAAGCGTGCCCCAGATGGCCGGCAGAATGCCGTACTTGCCTTGGTTGACATCCCAGACGCTGCCCAGCAGCACGTCAAAACCGTGCTTTTCCATGCCTGGAAGGGCCTTGCGGCCGACTTCGAACACCAGGGCAAACACCAACGCCAGCACCAGGACCACGCCTATTCGTGCAAGCGCACGGAAGGTGCGGTCAACCAGGAAGTCCTTCGTAGAAGGTGGCTGGCAGGCAGAATCCGGGTTACCCGGTACGACAAACGGTGTGTTCATTGGCTAATTCCGGAACAGGGGGGTAACTCTCCCGGCCGGGCTGACAGCACCCGCCGAGAGAGGCCTCACGAGCGTTACTGGATGTTGGCAGACGCTTTGCGAACCTGATCGACCACCGATTTCGGCAGCGGGATATAGCCCATCGAGTCGGCGATTTTCTGACCTTCGGTCAGGCTGTACTCGACCATTTCACGCATGGCTTTGGCTTTGGCCGGGTTGCCGTTGTCCTTGCGGAAGATCATCCAGGTGTAGGACGTGATCGGGTAGGACTTGGCACCGTCCGGGTCCGGCAGCCAGGCCACCAGGCTTTCCGGCATCTTCACTGCTGCCAGTGCTTCGGCACCGCTTTCGGCGTTAGGTACGACGTACTTGCCGGCCTTGTTTTGCAGCTGGGCAAAGTCAACCTTGGCCAGCTTGGCGAAGCCGTATTCGATGTAGCCAATCGCGCCTGGAGTCTGGCGTACGGTGGCGGTCACACCATCGTTCTTCGGCGATTTGATGAATTTGTCGCTGGCTGGCCAGTTGACGGTGTTGCCTTCACCCAAGTCCTTCTGGAACTGCGGGTTGATGGCCGCCAAGTGCTTGGTGAAAACGGCAGTGGTACCGCTGGAGTCCGCACGCACGACCACGGTGATCGGCATGTCCGGCAGTTTCAGGCCAGGGTTGGCGGCGACGATCTGCGGATCGTTCCACTTGGTGATCTTGCCCAGGAAGATGTTGGAGTACACATCACGTGGCAGCTTAAGTTCTTTAGGATTGCCTGGCAGGTTGAACGCCAGCACGATTTCGCCTGCGGTCATCGGCAGCAACTGCACGCCTTCGGCGACCTTGGCGATGTCTTCATCTTTCATCGCCGAGTCACTGGCGGCGAAGTCCACGGTTTTGTTCAGGAAGTCCTGTACACCCGCGCCGCTGCCTTTGGATTGGTAGTCAACGGTGACGCCATCGGTCTTCTTGCTGAAATCCTTGAACCAGGTGAGGTAGATCGGCGCTGGGAAACTGGCGCCAGAACCTGTCAGACGGACGTTCTCGGCAGCAAATACCGAGGTGGCACTTAGAGAAACCGCAACGGCGAGTGCAGCTGACTTCATCAGACGTTTCATTCAGGGAAATCCTTGTGATTACGGGCTCCCGGAACTTTGCAGCAGGTTTGTTACGCTTTTATGAAAATTGAATGGCAAACCGCTATTTCGTCCCTCCTTTCCGCCGCATCCGCGCATTTTGTTGTAATTGGTTGGTAACAAAATGCGACTAAGACTTTGCCATCCTCCACGACGCGAGCTCCTTCCCATGTACACAACCGAAGACGCCTTGATCCAGCGCATCCACCGTGAGCTGCTGGATCACAGTGACGAAGAGCTGGAACTGGAATTATCCGAAGACGGGCACGACCTCAACGCGCTGTTCGATGAGCACGTCGAGGAGAGCCCCGAGAAGGCCGCGCGCAGGATTTACTTCAGCGAACTGTTCCGCCTGCAGGGCGAACTGGTGAAGCTGCAAAGCTGGGTGGTCAAGACCGGCGCCAAAGTGGTGATCCTGTTCGAGGGTCGCGATGCCGCTGGCAAAGGCGGCGTGATCAAGCGCATTACCCAACGACTCAATCCACGGGTCTGCCGCGTCGCCGCCCTGCCCGCCCCGAATGATCGCGAGCAGACGCAATGGTACTTCCAGCGCTATGTCTCGCACCTGCCGGCTGCGGGTGAAATCGTGCTGTTCGACCGCAGTTGGTACAACCGCGCCGGCGTCGAACAAGTCATGGGCTTTTGCAACGAAGACCAGTACGAAGAGTTCTTCCGCACCGTGCCGGAATTCGAACGCATGCTCGCCCGCTCCGGCATCCAGTTGATCAAATACTGGTTTTCCATTTCCGACCAGGAACAGCACCTGCGCTTTCTCAGCCGCATTCACGACCCGCTCAAACAGTGGAAACTCAGCCCCATGGACCTGGAGTCGCGTCGGCGCTGGGAGGCTTACACCAAGGCCAAGGAAGTCATGCTCGAACGCACCCACATCGCCGAAGCGCCATGGTGGGTGGTGCAGGCCGATGACAAGAAGAAAGCCCGACTCAACTGCATCCACCACCTGCTTGGGCAAATGCCTTATGAAGAAGTGGAACTGCCGGTGATCGAGCTGCCGCAACGGGTCCGCCAGGAGGACTACTCGCGCAGCCCGACGCCAGCGGAAATCATTGTGCCGCAGGTCTATTAACGCAGGACGTAATAGATTCCCCAGTGGTGAGCGGGCATGGGCATCTACCCAACTTTACGGGCAGTCCGACCTGTGGCGAGGGAACTAAAGCTTTTTGTAGGAGCGAGCTCGCGAAGAACTCAGGGCCACCGCGCTTATCGAGAATGAACGCGTTGCCTGGGCGTTTTTCGCGAGCAAGCTCGCTCCTAACAGTGCAACGGTCCATTCACCATAACGTTTGCGCTTACGGCGCCGGCTCCACGTCCTTAAACACCAACCCTTGGCTATCGCTGACCTGCCACGGGTTGGCACCGCCGGTCTGGCTGAAGACCACGTGGTCGAAGCGTGAGTCTTTCAGTCCATCGATACGCGCCTTGGCCGCGCCGCTGAAACGCACGCGCTCGAACACCAGGCCCTGATGGTAGGCGTTGTGCGCTGCATCACCCTTGACCTCGATCGCCGCCCCTTGGGCATTCTCGACGCTCACGTCGCTCACCCGAATGTCCTTGAACTGCCCCGCGATGGTTGAGCGCTGATAGTCGAGCTTGGCGTTCGGGTCGTTGTAATCGAGGGTAAAAATGAACGCCTGCTTGACGGTGTTGCGGATCGCCGAGTCGCGGAATGTCACGTTGCGCGCGCCGCCGCCCATGAAGTTGGTGCTTTTCATGCGCAACCCGGCATCGGTGCCGTCCGACACGTTGTCTTCGGCCAGGATGTTCTGGATCCAGGCGCCGGTGTGGCTGCCGGCGACCACCATGCCATGGCCCTTGCGGAAGTAGTTGTTGAAGATCCACGCGTCTTCCTGCGGCGGCTGGTGCACGGCATCGGCACCGGTGCCGGCCGCGAAATTCACGCAGTCATCGCCGGTGTCGAAGAAGTTGTTGAACACCATCGCACCCTTGCTGTTGGCGAACTCGATGCCGTCGCCGTTGTTGGCGTCGTAGGTCTTGTGGGTGGTGTTGGCCAGCACTACGTTTTCGGTCTCTAGGTTCATGATGCCGTGGAACGCCGGGTTCACCACGGTGAAGCCGCCGTAGAACACGTTCTTCACATTGCGCAGGGTGATCAGCGAGGAGCGCATCTGCCCATAGGCATCCTTGACGTTCATGCCGCGCGCCACGGCCTGTTCCACCTGCGCCTTGGCGAGGATGCCGTCCTGGGCATAGCGGGTATTGTCGCTGGGCAGGTAGAACGGCAGCGCCTGGCCACGCTCGTCGACGACATCGGCGTTGCGCTTCCAGCCATTGCCGTCGAGGGTGCCCTTGCCGACGATGCGGATGTTTTCGAATGACTGATGCTGGCGTGGATCACGGGGCAACGCGTTGATCAGCGAGGCCGGGCGCACGGTGGTGGAATATGGGTACTGGATGTAGCCGGCCAGGGGGTAATCTTCGGCGCGCTCGGAGCCGAGCAAGGTCGCGCCTTCGGCGATCTCCAGGGTCATGTTGCTCTTGAGGTAGAGCGCGCCGCTTTTGTAGGTGCCTTCAGGCAACAAGACTTTGCAACCGACGGTGCAGGCATCGATGGCGTTCTGGATCGCCAGGGTGTCGAGATGGCTGCCGTCGCCTTTGGCGCCGTATTTTTTCACGTCGAATATCGCCGCAACCGGGGTGGTGCGTTGCAGCACCGGGGCGCTGTCGGCGGACTCTTTGCCGTTGCCGTCCACCGAACGCACAGTGAAGCGGTACGCCGTGTCAGGCTTCAGGCCCTGGGCGGTGAAGCTGTGAATGCCGATGCGATGATGAAAGTTGGCGGTGTCTTGCCGATAAAACTGGTCGATGTAGGGTTTGGCCGGTGATACCTGGTCATTATTGGCATTGGCGCTGCCCAGCAGCGTGCCGTTGGCGTAGACCCGGTAATCCTTGATGCCGGCATGCTCGGCAGGCTTTTCCCACACCAGGATGATTTGCCGGTCATCAAAGGCCAGGGTCGGTACTTGCAGTTTTGACGGGGCTTGCAGCGCCCATGACAGCGGGCTGCAACCGAGGACCACCAGGGCCAGCGCGCAACGCACCGGTCTTTTTTTCGAGGGTTGATACGGCATGTTGTTCTCCTTGTTTTTGCCGGTATTCACACCGAGGGGCGCTACATCTGCCGCCCGGTTTTTTTCGAGGTAGTTGATAAGGCGGTTGCAGGAGCGGGCTTGCCCGCGAAACGCGTCAACCAACACACAGCGTTACCGGGTGGCCCGAGTCGTCTGTGGTTTTTTCGCGAGCAAGCTCGCTCCTACAAGGGGCTTACTGGGCGCCCAATGCCTTGATCAGCACGTCCAACTGCTCCACTTCTTGAGGCAGCAAGTCGGTCAACGGCGCGCGCACCGGGCCGGCGTCGTGGCCGACCAGGCGTGCACCGGCCTTTACGATACTCACGCCATAACCTTCGCAGCGGTTGCGGATCGCCAGGTACGGCAGGAAGAAATCATCGATCAAGCGGCCCACGGTGGCGTGGTCGTCGGCGGCCACCGCGCGGTAGAAATCCATCGCGGTTTTCGGGATGAAGTTGAACACCGCCGAGGAATACACCGGCACGCCCAGGGCCTTGTAGGCCGCGGCATAGACTTCCGCGGTCGGCAGCCCGCCAAGGTAGGTCAGGCGGTCGCCGAGGCGGCGACGGATCGACACCATCGATTCGACTTCACCGATGCCGTCCTTGAAACCGATCAGGTTCGGGCAGCGCTCGGCCAACTGTTCCAGGCTGTCGGCGTTGAGACGGCACAGGTTGCGGTTGTACACCACCACGCCGAAATCCACCGAGTTGCACACCTGCTCAACGTGGGCCACCAGGCCTTTCTGGCTGGCTTCAGTGAGGTAGTGAGGCATCAGCAGAATACCGGCGGCACCGAGGCGCTCGGCCTCCTGGGCGTAGGCAATGGCCTGGCGTGTAGGGCCACCGGCACCGGCGAGGATGGGCACCTGGCCTTTGCAGGTGTCCACGGCAGTCTTGATGATCTGGGTGTATTCCTTGGACTCCAGGGAGAAGAATTCCCCGGTGCCCCCCGCCGCGAACAACGCGCTGGCGCCGTAAGGTGCCAGCCACTCCAGGCGGCGGGCATAGGTGTCGGCACGGAAGTCACCGGCCGCGTCAAAGTCGGTAACCGGGAACGAGAGCAAGCCGGAAGACAGGACTGTTTTTAGTTCTTGTGGCGTCATGTTCGCAAACCTCAAATCGAAAAATAAAGGGGGATACCTAAAGAGGTAAGTCATCGTACAACTGTAAGAGAGTGTTAGCTAGCCTCTAAGCGCTTTAGTTTGCGCCATTATCATTTGATCAATAAAAACAGAGACTTACGTGCAATAAACATGAATGCACGCATCTTGACCCACCCATAGTCATACGATGACTACAGAAATCAGCCGACCTTACGCCCGACAGACTCCTGACTGAAATCACGACTGGCCTGCACCAGCATGCGCGTGTAGTCGTGCGCAGCCTGGTCCTGACTCAAGGCCTGGCAGTCGAGCAATTCGACGATCCTGCCGTGCTGCATCACCGCCACCCGGTCGCACAAGTGAGTGACCACCCCCAGGTCATGGGTGACCAGCAGATAGGTGAGTTTCTCGCGCTGGCGCAGGTCCGCCAGCAAGTTGAGGATCTCGGCCTGCACCGACACATCCAGGGCCGAGGTCGGTTCATCCAGCAACAGCACGCGGGGCTCAAGGATCAATGCGCGCGCAATGGCCACGCGCTGGCGCTGCCCACCGGACAACTGATGCGGATAGCGAAAGCGGAAGCTGTCGTTCAGGCCGACCTTGAGCAGGATCTCGTTGATCCGGTCGTCCTTGTCCCCTACCCCGTGGATAATCAGCGGCTCGCGCAGGGCGGTGTCGATGGTGTGCCTGGGGTGCAGGGAGCCGTAGGGGTCCTGGAAGACCATCTGTACTTTGCGAAAATGTTCCTTGGGAATCTTGTGCTGCAACGGCGCGCCGGCGATGCTCAGCTCCCCGTTCCAATGCCGGTACTGCCCGGCCAGGCAGCGCAGCACGGTGGTCTTGCCCGAACCGGACTCCCCCACCAGGCCGAACGATTCGCCGTCGGCGACACTCAGGCTCACATCGTGCAGCACCTGGTTGATGGCAGCGCCGGTGCCGAAACTCAGGTTCAAGGCGTGCGCTTGGATCATGGGCATGGTCAGGTTCCTTATTGAGTCAGCCAGAGTGGATCGCGCTTGAGCACCGGCAGGTGCACGCGGCGGTTATCCATGCTCGGCAGCGCGGCCAGCAGGCCACGGGTGTAGGGATGCTCGGCGTATTGCAGGTCACAGGCGGCCAGGGATTCGACGACGCGCCCGGCGTACATCACCAGCACGCGGTCACAGTAGTTGCGCACCAGGTTGAGGTCGTGACTGACAAAAATCAGCCCCATCTGCTGCTGGTCCACCAACTCTTCCAGCACGCTGAGCACTTGCTGGCGCACCGAGACATCCAGCGCCGACGTGGGCTCATCGGCAATGATCACTTCCGGACGCGTGATCACCATCATCGCGATCATGATGCGCTGGCCCATACCGCCGGACACCTCGTGGGGGTACAGGTTGTAGACCCGCTTCGGATCGCGGATATGCACCTGCTCGAGCATCTGCATGACCCGTTCGCGCGCATCACTGCGACTGGCCTTGTGGTGGGCCAGGTAGGCTTCGGCAATCTGGTCGCCCACCTTGACCACCGGGTTCAGCGAGTACTTGGGGTCTTGCATGATCATCGAGATGCGCTGGCCGCGAATCTTCTGCATCGCCTTTTCACTGGCCGAGAGCAGGTCGACCTCGCCAAACGCCATGGCCTTGGCGGTGATTCTGGCGCTGGGCGGATGCAGCTTGAGCAGGCTGCGCCCGACGGTGGACTTGCCTGAGCCGGACTCACCGACAATCGCCAGTTTCTCCCGCCCCAAGGTAAAGGACACATCGCGCACGGCATGGGTTTCTTTCTGGCCACTGACGAAGCGCACATTAAGCCCTTCGACATTCAGTTTGATGGCGGACATAAGGTGTTCTCCGATTATTCGCTGCGCGGATCAAGGATGTCCCGCAGGCCATCGCCCAACAGGTTGAAGGCCAGGCTGACCAACATGATCGCCGCCCCGGGAACCGCCACCAGCCACCAGCACTCGAGCATGTAGCGGCGCCCGGTGGAAATCATCGCACCCCACTCCGGCAGCGGCGCCTGGGCACCCAGGCCGAGGAAGCCCAAAGCGGCGGCGGTGAGGATGATCCCGGCCATGTTCATGGTCAGGCGGATGATCACCGAGGACAGGCACATCGGCACGATATGGCGCAGGATAATCCGCGCCGGCGACGCGCCTTGCAGCTCCACGGCGACGACAAAGTCGGCGTTGCGCAGGGACAGGGTTTCAGCCCGCGCGAGCCGCGCAATCGGTGGCCATGAGGTCAAGGCAATCGCCACCACCGCATGCTCCAGGCCAGGGCCCAGGGCGGCGATAAAGGCCAGCGCCAGGACCAGGCTGGGGAAGGAAATAAAGATGTCGGTCAGGCGCATGAACACGGTATCGACCGCCCCGCCGAAGTAGCCCGAGACGGTGCCGATAAACAGCCCGATGGGACCGACGATCACGGTTACCAGCGCAATGATGTACAGCGTGATCCGCGAGCCATAGACCAGCCGACTGAAAATATCGCGGCCGTATTCGTCGGTGCCGAACCAGTGCGCCGAGCCCGGCGCCTGCAAGGCAGTGGCGAGGTTCTGCGCGACCGGGTCATGGGTGGCGATCCACGGCGCAAAGGCCGCGACCACCACCAAGAGCAGCGCAACCAGCAGGCCCGCCAGGGTCATGGGGTTACGCAACAGGTGACGCAGCACCCGCAGGCCGCTCTTGCAGAAGGCATCGAAGCTGGAGCCCGGCGAGCGATCCACCGGCCGCTTCGCCGCCGTGTCGATGGAAGACAGATTGGCATTCATAAGCATCTTCTCTGTGTGAATTCTGAAGGGCCGCAGCCCCACTCAACGCTGCTTGTAGACACCCAGGTAACGGGTGGCCTCGGCATCGTCACCACTGAAACCCTTGACGTCGGCAGCGCTGACCACGGTGTCGGTCATCTGCGAGATCATCAGGATCGGCCCCACCTGCTGGTCATAGAGCGTCTGCGCCTGGTGATACAGGCTGACCCGCTGTGCCGAATCGCGCGTCACGCCCGCCTGGTCGATCAGGCTGTTGAGCTGCGGATTGAAGAATGAAGCGCGCCAGCCCTGGAAGTTCGGCAAGCCGGCGTCATCGCTGTTGTTGGGGTTGTAGGCGAAGGTGCGCAGGCTGAAATACGGATGCGGATAGCGCTCGGCGCCACGGGCCACGATGATCTCGAAATTGCGCGCGCGCATGGCGCCGTAGACCTGGTTGCCGGTGCCGGTGACGATGCTGGCCTTGATCCCGCCCTCAGCCAGGGTCGCTTGCAGGCGCGCGGCGATGTCGATGAACGGCGGCTCCGACAGCGTGCGAATGGTGGTGCTGAAACCGTTGGGGTAACCCGCCTCGGCGAGCAGCTTTTTCGCCTTGGCCACATCCATGTGATAGCCCGGATCCGGCAAGCGCGCTTCCAGCCCCAACTGCATCGGCTGCTGATTGAGCTTGCCGTAATACGGCATCACCTGTTCATCCAGGCCCTTGTAGTCGATCAGGTTGCGCACGGCTTCACGCACCTGAGTCTTGGCAAACTCGGGTTGCTTCATGCTCATCGCCACGTAGTACATGGTGCCGCGCGGCAATGACTGCACCTGGATCTTGTCCGAACCGTCGATGGCGCGAATGTCCGGCGCCGCCATGCCGTAGGCCAGGTCGAGGTCGCCGCGTTCGAGCATCAGGCGCAAGGATTGGGATTCGGTCATGTGCCGTACCACCACGCGCTTGAGCTTCGCCGCGCCGCCCCAGTAGCCGTCGAAACGGGTCAGCAGCAGCGAATCGTTGGCGCTCCATTTGGTCAGCACGAAGGGGCCACTGCCCGCCTCGTTCGTCACCAGCCAGCCGGCGCCGAGGTCGCCGTTTTTCTCATGCGCCAGGGCCGTCTTGCGGTCCACCACCACGGCGCTCGGCGAGATCGCCAGGGAGTCCACCAGCAGCAGCGGGTCCATGGTCTGCGGCAGGTCGATGACCAGGGTGTGGGCGTCCGTGGCGCGGATCAGCGATTGGATATTCTCGACGCTGTAGCCGTAGGCCTTCCAGGTGGTGGCCAGGCCGAAATTGAGCTTCATCACCCGGTACAGCGACCACGCCACGTCCTCGGCGGTCAGCGGGTTGCCCGAATGGAATTTCACATCCTGGCGCAGATGAAAGGTCACCTGCTTGCCGTCTTCGCTGATGTCCCAGCGTTCGGCCAATTGCGGCAGGTGTTTTTCCGGGTTGCCCTGGTCGCGCTTGATCAGCGTGTCGTAGAGGTTGGCGTTGACGCCGGAGGCATCCAGGCCGGGCGCATTGGCCGGATCGATGGAAAACAGGTTGACCATGCTCATGCCGACGATCAATTGATCGGCGGGGGTCTTGGCGCTGGCCGTTGTCATCGGCCCAAGGGCGAGCATCGCCGTCAACAGGCCAAGGTGCAGTGTTGAAAATACCGTCTTCATGCAAAATTCCTTCTTTTTATAGTTTTATCGGTACGGCGCAGTGCGTTAACGGGTACGGGGGTCGAACACCTTGTACAAGGCGTCGCTGATCAGGTTGAGCGCGACGAAAATCAAGCCGATCACCAACACACAGCCCATCACCGCGTTCATGTCGCCGAGCATCAGGCTGCTGGTCAGGTACTGGCCGAACCCCGGCCAGGCAAACACGGTTTCGATCAGCACCGCGCCCTCCAGCAACGAGCCGTAGGCCAGCGCGACCACCGTCAGCAACTGCACGAGGATGTTGCGAAACGCATGCCCCCACACCACCTGGCGACGGGACAGGCCCTTGACCCGCGCGGTGATGATGTACTCCTGGGACAGCTGCTCGAGCATGAAGCTGCGGGTCATGCGGCTGATATACGCCACCGAGTTCAGGCCGAGGATCAGCGCCGGCAACACGATGTGGCGCAGGGCGCTGGCGAAGGCATCCCAGTCACGTGCCAGGGTCGAGTCGATCAGCAGCAGGCCGGTGACCTCGGGCACCATGCCGTCGTAGGCCAGGTCGATGCGCCCCGCTCCACCGGCCCAGCCGAGCCAGGCGTAGAACACCAGCAGCCCCATCATGCCCAGCCAGAAAATCGGCGTGGAGTAGCCGAACAAAGTGATCACCCGCGCCACGTGATCGCCGAGGCGCCCTTGGTTGCTGGCGGCACAGACGCCCAGCGGCAAACCGATCAGCACGCCGAACAGGATCGCCAGGGTGGCCAGTTCGATGGTCGCGGGGAATACCCGCAGGATATCGTCGAGTACCGGGTGGCCGGTCAACAGCGCATTGCCGAAGTCACCGTGGAGCAGGTCGTTGAGGTAAAGACCGAATTGGGTCCAGATCGGCTTGTCCAGGCCCATCGACCGGTACACCTGATCGTAGGTGGAACTGTCGGCATCCGGCCCGACTACCGCCAGCACGGGGTCGAGCGGCATGACCCGGCCGATGATGAACGTCAGGGCCAGCAGGCCGAGCAAGGTCACCAGCACCGTACCGGCACGCCGGGCTGTGTTGGACGCGCGAGCGCCCATGACAGAGGCAGTCATAACAAACATAGTGAGCTCCTGATAATCGGTCAGCGCTTCTTGTAGACGTCTTTGTAGCGCGTGGTCGCGGCGGTATGGCCCTGGAAATCGGCCACGTCGTCGTACACCACCACGGTGTCGGTCATTTGCGAGACCGGCAAAATGGCCCCGACCTGCCGGTCGACCTGCTCCTGGATGTCACGGTATTGGGCCAGTTGCTTGCCTGTGTCAGGCTCGACTTCGGCGCGCTCGATCAGCTGGTTCAGCTCAGGGCTGTAGAAGGACGTGCGCCAGCCCTGGAAGTTGGTCAGCTTGGCTTCATCGCGGTTATCCGGGTTGTACACCAGCGTACGCAGGCTGGAGTGCGGATGGCGTTCCGCGCCGCCACCGCCGCGGCCGACGATGATGTCGAAGTTGCGCTCACGCATCGCACCGTAGATCTGGTTGCCCGTGCCGGTGATGATGCTGGCGTCGATACCGGCCTGGGCCAGGGTCGACTGCAGGTTGGAGGCAATGTTGATAAACGGCGGTTCGGCGAGCACGCGAATAGTGGTCTTGAAACCGTTCGGGTAACCGGCCTCGGCCAGCCAGGCCTTGGCCTGCTCGACGTTGAGCGTGTAACCCGGATCCGGCAGGCGTGCGGCCAGGCCCAGCGGCAGCGGTCGTTGGTTGATCACGCCGTAATGAGGCATGACGGTCTGGTTGATGCCCTGGTAATCGATCAGCGCACGCACGGCCTTGCGCACACGCGCATCGGCAAACATCGGTTGCTTCACACTCAGGGCGACGTAGTACAGGGTGCCGCGCTGCAAGGTCTGGGTGCGGACCTTCTCGCTTTTCTGCAGGGCTTCGATGTCCGGCGCAGACATGCCTTTGGCGATGTCCAGGTCGCCGCGCTCGATCATCAGGCGCAACGACTGCGACTCGGTCATGTTGCGCATGACGATGCGCTTGAGCTTGGCCGGGCCGCCCCAGTACCCGTCGAAACGGGTCATCAGGATCACGTCGTTGGCGCGCCAGTCATTGAGCACAAACGCACCGCTGCCGGCGGCGTGAGTCACCAGCCAGGCGGCGCCCATGTCGTTGTTTTTCTGGTGTTCGAGGACTTTTTTGCGATCAAGGACAAACGCACTCGGCGAGGTCGCCAGGGTGTTGAGCACCAGCAGCGGGTCGGTCGGACGCGGCAGCTCGATCACGAAGGTCGTGGCATCCGTGGCACGCATGTAGCGCTCGACGTTTTCAGCCGTAAAGCCGTAGGCCTTCCAGGTGGAAGCCAGCGCCAGGTTGAGCTTGAGCACGCGCTGCAACGACCAGGCAACGTCTTCGGCACTCAGGTCATTGCCGGACTGGAATTTCACGCCGGTGCGCAGGTTGAAGGTCAGGGTCTTGCGGTCATCACTGACCTGCCAGCGCTCGGCCAGCGCCGGTACCAGGCGATCCGGCTGGGCAACGTCCTGCACCAGCAACATGTCATAGAGATTGGCGTTGATCTCCGACACGTCCAGGCCGGTGGCCGCCGCCGGGTCAAGGGACAGCAGGTTGATCATGCTCATGCCGACAATCAACTGGTCAGCCGGCGTTTTGGCAAAGCTTGCAGGTACAGCGGTAACGGCCAGGGCGGCGACGAATACCCGCGCCCACAGCGAAGGGAAAATGCTCATAACAAGAGTGCCTTTTTTATATTTATAGGGCTCTTGATCAGCCCGACTTATGCCGGACTGACCGTGTACACGTCAGAAGCTTTTAAGCGTGTTGGTTTCGATGAAGTTGAAATCGATGTCTTCACCCAGGCCCGGCAAGTCGGACAGGTGCACAAAACCATCGCTGTCCATCGGGTCTACCAGACGCTTGAGGTAGGCCGGTACTTCGTCGTAATCCAGGTACGGGTGCAACAGGCCACGTTCATACCAGGTGCAGTTCTTGATCGCGCCGACGACAGCCAGGTTAGCCGCGCCGTTGCCATGAATCTCGCAATCCATGCCGAAGGATTCAGCCAGGTGCGCAACCTTCAGGCACGGCGCAATGCCGCCGACGCCCGCCACGCCGGCGCGCAAGATATCGCATACATCGTGCTTGACCCAACTGGCACGGGCGAGGTGTTTGCCGGACAGGGTTTCCGGGCCCAGCACCGGAATGTCCAACTGCCCCGCCAGCCAGGCATAGGACTCGGCGGACTCTTCCATCATCGGTTCTTCGAACCAGGCGAAGTCGAGCTTCTCCAGCTCACGCCCGATGTACAGCGCTTCGGTGCGGCTGTACCAGTGATAACCATCGAGCATCAGGGCGATGTCGGGGCCGACCGCTTCACGTACCGCTGCACAAGCCTGCACGTCGATACGCGGGCTCGGGGCAAAGGACACCGGCGGCATCCAGGTGTGCAGCTTGATGGCCTTGTAGCCGCGCTGCACCAGGGTCTCGGCAAAACGACCGTAGTCTTCAGGAGTCGCCAGGCCACCGGGCAGTTCGTCGCCACACATGGTGGAGCCGTAGGCCGGCACCTTGTCGCGGAAACCACCAATCAACTTGTGCACCGGCACACCCAGTTTGCGCCCGGCCCAATCCCACAGGGCCTGTTCGACCAGCGCCAAGGCGCGGTCGGTCAACTGGCTGGCACTGCCACGCTGCCAATGCGCGAGGTCGTGCCAGATTTTTTCGCGATCGAAGGCGTTCTGCCCCACCAGCACTTTGCGCACGAAACCATCGAGCACATACGGGCGGATCAGTTCGGGGGCGCCGAAGGCATAACCCTCGTGGCCGTCTTCGGTCTGGATGCGCAGCAAAGCCATCTGCGCCTGGGTGACATCACCCGGGTGCGCATGGCCGGCGCTGTCCACTGCGCGGCGGGTCGGGTAGGAAAACACCTGAACGTTGACTGCTGTGATTCTCATGGACGTCGTAAGCCTTCTTATTGGATTTGTGACGGGAGTGTCGTCTGTTGCGACCGATCATAGGTCATCGTACAACACTTGAAAAGACCCAATAACCCGCCCCTCATCTGCATACATTTTCAGTAAATCCCGACAAAACCCTTATTTTTAAAGACAACCAAGGAATAACCTGGATTGCTTTAAATCCCTATTCACTGGGCGTATATATTTCAAGATGTTTCAAAACTACCGATAACCCATAGACGAGTCGTCTTGTCGTACGATAACGTATATCGGCACATTAGATGAGAGCCATACGCAACAACTCACTGCCGTAGCAACCGTCAAACGACCCTAACAAAAACAAAAAAGAAGACCGTATGAACACCACCCTACGCACGCTCGTTACTGCCCTGACCCTCGGCCTGCCGCTGTATGTCAGCGCTGACTCTGCCAGCATCAACTACCGCCACCAGTTCACCGAGGAGGACAGCGCCCACGCTGACCGAATCAAGCTCAACTACCGCCTGGACAGTGGCCTGGGATTTGAAGCGGAAATGAAATACCGCACCGCCGGAGACCGTGAAGACGTCGCCTACGACAACATGGTCAACAACGGGCACGAGTTCACCGTGAGCTACAACTACAAACTCAGCGCGCAATCGACGTTGACCCCGGCGTTCCAGATGGACAGCTCGAAAGACTCGACCACCTACAAGTTCGGCCTCAAGTACAACTACAAGATCAACGACGCCTTCTACGCCGCCACGCGCTATCGCCTGGATGCGAAGAAGCTGGACCGCGATCAGGTCAACGAGGACTTGCCCGACCACATCAAGGATGACCAGACCACCCATCGTTTCGAGGGCTGGCTCGGCTACACGCCGGCCAGTAAGTGGGCGTATGAATATCAGTTCATCTACTTCAAGACTGACTACATCCGCTACGACAACAAGAAGAGCGATTACGAACAGAACCTGATCGTCAAATACAAGCTCAACAAGGAATGGGCCCCGTTCATGGAGATTGGTGATGTGAAGGTCAACTCCACGTCCGAAGACCGCCAGGCGCGGTGGCGCCTGGGCATCCAGTACAACTTCATGTAAAGCCCCCACGACTTGCCTGGCGAGTGCGCATCGCTCGACAGGCAAGCCACCTGCATTCAGCGTTCAATGGAAGACCTGACCATGACCACACAACCCAAACCCTTCACGCGCATCTTGCTCACCGGCGCCGCCGGCGGCCTGGGGCAAATCCTGCGGAACACCTTGCACGCCCATGCCGACATCGTCCGCGCCTCGGACATCAGCCCCATGACGCCCAGCCGGGGTGAACACGACGAAGTGATCACCTGCAACCTGGCCGACAAGGCTGCCGTGGCGGCGCTGGTCAACGGCGTCGACGCTATCGTTCATCTGGGCGGGATTTCGGTGGAGCGGCCGTTCGAGGAGATTCTCGATGCCAATATTCGCGGCACGTTCCACATTTATGAGGCGGCGCGACAACAGGGGGTCAAGCGGATTGTGTTTGCCAGTTCCAACCACGTCACCGGTTTCTATCCTCAGGACGTTGAACTGGACGTGCACTCACCGCGCCGTCCGGATGGCTACTACGCCCTTTCCAAGGCCTACGGCGAAGACCTGGCGGCGTTCTACTTTCACCGCTATGGGATTGAAACCGTGAGCCTGCGCATTGGCTCGTCGTTCCCCGAGCCGCGCAACCGGCGGATGCTTTCGACCTGGCTGAGCTACACCGACCTGGACCATCTGGTGGCGCGCGCCCTGCTGACCAAGGAGGTTGGGCACAGTGTGGTGTATGGCGTCTCGGCCAATCGCGATCGCTGGTGGAGTACTCGGCACACGGAACACCTGGGCTTTGCACCCAAGGACAGCTCGGAAGCGTTTCGCGCCAAGGTCGAGCAGCAACCGCCGGCGGCGGCTGATGAACCGGGCAGCGGGCTTCAGGGCGGCGCGTTCACTGCGGCCGGACCGTTCGACAACTCGGCGGCGGCGGCTTCATAGGCCCGGCGCATACGCTCGCGACTGTTGGACAGATGCAGGCGCATCGCCGCCCGAGCCGCGTCGGCGTCACGGCGCAGGATGGCTTTGTAGATGTCCTCATGCTCACGACTCAGGCGCTCCAGGAAGGGCTCCTTGTTGTCGTTGGCCAAGCGTTTTGAGTGCAGGCGTGTACGCGGCAGGATGTTGACCCCCAGGTGCAACATGATGTCGGTGAAGTAGCGATTGCCGGTGGCCAACGCGATCTGCTGATGAAACTGAAAGTCTGCCGACACCGCGTAGTCGGCACTCACCGCCCGCGAGTTCAGCGCATCCAGCGAGTCGCGCATCACCTGCAATTGCTGGTCGGTCCGCCCCACGCACGCCAAGCCGGCAGCCTCCACCTCCAGGCTGATGCGCAACTCCAGCACAGCCAGCACATCCTGCAGGGTCACGATGCTGTCCGGATCGATCCGAAACCCGCTGGGGCTGGGAATATCCTTCACGAACGTACCGACGCCGTGGCGGGTTTCCACCAGGCCCGAGGCTTGCAAGCGCGAAATAGCCTCACGCACCACCGTGCGGCTCACACCATGCTCGGCCATGACTTCGGATTCGGTGGGCAACTTGGTGGCACGCGGCAGCTCACCGGTACAGATGCGCCGGGAAAGCTCGGTGACCAGTTCTTCGGCCAGGCTGCGATGCCGGCGGCGAACGGTAGGCTGGACGTTCGGGTTGTCCATCAAGAACGGGTATCTCGGTTAGCGAAGGAACCCGCATCATAGCGCATTCGGTTGTACGACAACCTTTCCTGTCCGTTCGCAGCGCCTTTGCCTACACGAAAGCCTCTGCCAGGCCGCTCTCGACGGTTACTGAGCGGACTAAAAATGTGCAGGATTGCTCAACGCCTCGGTTCATGATCGGGCTATGATCGGCCGATATGAACCGGACGCCCGATGCCCCATGCCCGTTGACCTGCAAGCGCTGTACCCAAAACTGATCCACCTGATGCTGGATACGGTGTTTGTCGTCGACGGTGACAGCCAGATTGTCTTCGTGAGCGATGCCTGCGAGGCGCTGCTCGGCTACCGAGCCGACGAACTGATCGGCACCCTGATCACTCACTACATGCACCCCGAAGACCTGGCGCGCACCCGGGCCTCGATTGTGCGGGTCATGAATGGCCAATCCCATGTCGACTTCCGCAACCGCTATCTACGCAAGGATGGCAGTGTCGTGCACATCCTGTGGGCAGCCTTCTGGTCCCAAGAGGTGGGCGCACGGATCGGGGTCGCCCGGGATGTGACGGCGCTCACACAGGCCGAGGAAGAACTGCGCTTCCTCGCCCATCATGATCCGCTGACCGCCCTGACCAATCGCTCGCTGTTCAATGATCGACTGGACCGCGCCCTGCACCTGGCGCAGTCCCACAGCCGCAGCCTGGCGTTGCTGTTTCTGGACATCAATGACTTCAAGGGCATCAACGATGTGCATGGCCATGCCATGGGCGATCGCGTGCTGTGTGTGATTGCACGACGCTTGGAACGCTGCGTCCTCGACAGCGACCTGGTGGCGCGCATGGGTGGTGATGAGTTCACGGTGCTGCTGACGGATATCCCGTCGCGGGAGGCTATTTCTGCCAAGGTGGTGCAGATACTCGCGGTCATGGCCGAGCCGCTGGGCCCCGAGTTTGGCGGGGTAGTGATGCCGTCCTGCAGTATCGGCGTGGCGGTTTATCCCCAGGACGGAGAGGACGCCGACAGCCTGCTCAGCCATGCGGACGGAGACATGTACCGGGTAAAAAGGCGCCGATCTGCGGCAGAGTGACAAGGCGGGGTTTCGCATCGGGCAGGTCGGTCACCCGCCCAATGCAGAACCCCCTCAGACGCTTACAACCGACAGGCATTGACCAGCGGTACCCGACCGCGCCAGGGCTGGGCCCGCTCCAACTGCCCCGCGAGGGCAAACAAGGTACTTTCTTCGCCAAAGCGCGCGGCGAAATGAGCGCCCATCGGCAAGCCGGCAGCGCTCCAGTACAACGGCACCGACATCGCCGGTTGCCCGCTGGCATTGAACAGTGCCGTGAACGGCGAGTAGCTGTGGAACTGTTCAATCAGATCTTCCAGGCTCAGACGGTCGTCCTGCAGATCCAGCTCACCGATTGGCAACGGCTCGCGTGCCAGGGTCGGCGTGAGGATCAGGTCGTAATCCTGCATGAACACCGCCAACTGCCGACCCAAGGCATGAATCCACTCCACGGCCCCCGCGTACTGCGCACCACTGACATCGCCCTTGCTGCGCAAAATGATGCGGGTGCGAGCTTCCAGCTCTTCAGGCTGCACGGCGAAACCGCGCACCTGGCCCAACACATCAACATAGTGGCGAGTACTTGCACCAATGATGGTGAAGACCTGATCGAGAAACGTCGGCAACACCACCGGCAAGCTGACCGGTTCAACGCGGTGGCCCAGGGATTCGCACAACCTGGCGGCCTGGCGCACGGCTTCCACACTTTCGCTGGAAGTCGGCCAAGGCCCGAGGTGCTCAACCAGGGCGATGCGCAGCGGCCGAGGGTCATGCTGCAGCGCGCTGACATAGGGCTGTGCCTGCAGCGGCGCAGCATAAGGTGCACCCAGGTCGATCCCGGCCGTGGCATCCAACAGCGCGGCGCTGTCACGTACTGACAAGGTAATCGCATGGGGGGTGCCCATCCCGGCCCAGCCCTCGCCGATCATCGGCCCGGACGGCAACAGCCCACGGCTGGGTTTGAAGCCGAACACCCCACAGCAGGACGCCGGCACACGCAAGGAACCGCCGCCATCGTTGCCATGGGCAAACGGTACGACGCGCGCCGCCACCAAGGCTGCCGCGCCGCCGCTGGAACCGCCGGCACTGTGGCCGATATTCCAGGGGTTGCGTGTGGCGCCAAAGCGGTTGGACTCGGTGGAGTACGACGTGCCGAACTCGGGTGAGGTGCTGGTGCCGAGAATCACACACCCGGCACGGCGGATACGGCTTACGTGTTCGGCTTCAAAGTCCGCGCGAGCGCCTCCCAACGCCTGCGAGCCATTGGTCATCGCCGCGCCGTTAACCGGTGAAAACAGGTCCTTGATCAAGGTCGGTACCCCGGTAAACACACCGTGGCCGGGGCGCAACGTGCGTGCCGACTGCCGCGCCGACTCGTAAAGCCGCTCGGCCACCGCATTCAGCTGCGGTTCGACCCGTTCGATACGCTCAATCACCGCTTCCAGCAGCTCGCCGGGCTGCACCTCACCGCGCCTGACCCATTCGGCCAAACCGGTGGCGTCCTCGCTGTCCAGCAGGTTGTGGATGTCCATGTTCGTCTCCTATTGATTATGAATGACTTGATCCGAATGCCTGGGTCAGCGCTTTGCGCCGTGCTTGCAGGCCTGCCAGTGCCCAGGCCAGGGCCGAGGCAAAACTGGCACAGGCCAGCCACAGGATTGAACGACGTACGTCACCCGAGTAAACGCTGAGCAAGGCCACCACCAGCGGGCTGACAAATTGACCGAAATACAGAAACGCCGTGAACCCACCCAAGCCGCGCCCACGGGTTTTCGCGCTCAGGGCATTCATCACCGGCGCCATCGCGTTGGGCACCAGCAGCCCGGCGCCCAGGCCATGGATCAGCACTGCCACAAACACCATGCTGTAGCTCGGTGCGCGCATCAGCAGCCACAATCCCAGGCCCAACAGGCTCAGCAACAGCGCATTGCAGCCCGGGATACCGATACGCCGGCGCAGCAGCGGCCAGGCTAACGAACCGCCCAGGGTCGCCAGCAGACTGCCCCCCGCCGACAGCCCGATCATCGTGCTTGAAGTAATGCCGAGGCTGACGAGTAAAACCGGCGCCTGGATCGGCACGATAAAACTCAGCACCATCCCACTGAGGATCAGCAGATAACCGAGCACCAGGGGCAGCACGGCCACCCTGCCCTGTTCAGCCACCTCGGCGGGCTGGCGAGCGGCGGCGGGCTCCCACAGCACCTTGATCATCATCGGCACCAACAACAGTGGCAGCAGGTACAGCAGAAATGGCAGGCGCCAGGAGTGTTCGCCCAACGCGCCGCCCACGACATAGAACAGCGAGCCGACCAAACCGATGGTGACCACCTGCCGGTTGATGTAGCGCAACCGCTCCTCGCCCTGCCAATAGTCGGCAATCAGCGTGGCGCAACAGGTCATCACCGCAGCTTCCGCCGCACCGAACAGCAGGCGCACGCCGACGATGGCGGGCAAGTTATCCAGCAGCGCCGGGATGGCCCCGAGCACGGCATATAACAGGGTAGCGATCACCAGCAACGCCTTGCGCCCGACCCGGTCGGCCAACCAGCCGGCCAGCGGCGCGCACAGCGCAATCGCCAGTGCCGGCCCGGTGACCGCCAACGGCACCAACAAGTCGGCACGCGGTTCCAGCGCACCGAACTCGGCGCCCAGCTTGGGCAGGATCGGCGCCACCATGGCCGCGCCCATGATGGTCAGGCTGCTGCCCAGCATCAGCACCAGCCCTTCACGGCGCCCGGTGGCTTGCCGTGGTGATGGGGAATCGGAATGTGATGAGTTCATGGCCAGCCCCTTAGAAACTTTGAGAAATGCGCAGCGCCACGGTGTAGCCCTCGGCACGGTTGCGGGCATCGGTTTCCTTATAGGCATGCAGCCAGATGGGTGGCAGACCGGGCTTGAAGTAACTCACTGCCGGACCGACAGCCAACACCCGCGCGCGGTTGCCCGATTGCAGCCCCGGCGCATCGTCATCGCTGAACTGCCGGTAGTAGTAGCCGCCCAGGCCCAGGGTCCACGGCCCCACGTGCTGGCCCACGGCAAACTCGTGGCGGTACTCGACACCGTTCTTGTAATCGGTCGCGGGGTTACGGGTATTGAGGTCGACTTCAAAGCTGGAAGAAACCTCGAAGCCACTGTCGGTGATGTAAGTAGCGTTGACGATCGGCGAGAACGTCCAGTGATTGAGCCCTGGGGAGACCAGCCGGTTCTTGTCGTAATCCCCCGTGGGCGTCTGGATCTGCAACTGCGTGTTGATAAACAGATTCGGCGACAGGTTCCACTGCAGGATCAGCGGCAACAGTTGCACGTCGGCCATTCGAAACGGATCGGCCTCCAGGCTCAGCGGCCCCCCCGGCGTCTGCACCTTGATGGAAGCGTCCATCTTGAAAAACGGCACCACCGCGCCGAAACCATAGGTGGCGCCCAATACGGTGTAATCGGTCATGCGCATATAGGCGACGCCGATGGACAGCACATCCAGTGAGAAGTGGTTGTCGACAGCGCGCCCTTGGCGATCCTTCTGCACGTTGGCCGAATAGAATGCCGTGCGCAGCCCCACAGTTCCGAAAGGCGTGGCCGGCGGCATCATCCCTGCGCCGAAGTCATACACGCCGACGGCGGTGGTCGGCGTACCGTTCTCGGTGGCCTGGACACTGGCACAGCAACCCAGTAGCCCCAGGGTGAACAGCGTCATGCGTGCGACGCTTGCGTTATTGTTATGAATCATCGAATGCCCCTCCCATCAAGTGGTGTGGGCCATCCTAGTAACGCGCGACGTGAGCCGGTTATCCGTTTTCAGCAGAGTTGCGTGCGGCGCAGGGTCTGTGAGGGGCTTTCGCCAAACAGGGTGCGGTAATCGCTGGAAAACCGGCTCAAATGCCAGAAACCCCAGCGCGCCGCCACTTCCTGTACACCATGGGCCTGGGTGCTCGTTCGCAGTTCGCGGCGCACTGCATTGAGGCGCAGCGCACGCAGATAGGCCACCGGGTTGATGCCCAGGGTTTCCTGAAAACAGTATTGGAGTTTGCGCCGGCTGGCGCCGATGTGATTGCACAGATCAAGGATCGACAGCGGTTCGTCGAGGTGACTCAACGCGTACTCGCGGGCGCGGTCGACCATCCTTTTGCGCGCCGTGGGGTTGAGGGGTGGCGCCTGGTCCGGCGCGATCAACTCCAGCACATGCAGCATCACCGCATCGCGTATGCCGCGCCGGATCGAATCGTGCCCCAGCACGGCATCACGGCCCTGATCGCAGTTCGCCAGTTCATCGAACAACGCCGCGAGGTCACGTTGCACGGATGAATGGCCCAAGCGGTAACACTTGGGAAGATCGGTAATTCGAAACTGACTGCCTTGACGCTCCAGCACATGTTCGAGTGCGTGCTCTTCAATGGCCACCCCGAGCAGATCCAGGTGCTGTGGGGTGCGCAGGTCGGGAAGATTTTCACCGTGGGCCACCAATAGGCTGGGCTCGTGGATCGGATGGCCCGAGCAATACACCGGACCGTTGGCACTCAAGGGAATGCTGAAGGTGATTGCGCCCTTCCAGGCCGCGCCACGTTTGATCATGGCCTGGTTAGAGCGGTCGCGCACCAGTTGCATCCAGTCCGAACGGAACGCCACCAACTCACCGGTGAAGGGGCCGGGGGATAACTGATCGTAGCGAACCTGCCAGCCGTCCATATTGCGCGCGTGTTCGTCGATGTCGCTGGTCAGAAAACGCTGGAGGGGTAGCGTCGGTGCAAGCACCACCGAGGCCATAGGCGTCAGCACATTATTATTGTTCATTGACCCAACCTTTTTCAGTTGCAAGGCTTACAGGTCATATCGCACGCAAGTTCCATTCCGAACCCGGGGCAGCTCGTGCAGGTGTGCCGAAAACGGATAGTGAGGATTGGCGTCCGCGATGCCTTCTACGGGCAAAGACGTTCACCTATTAATGAAATATTGGCGCGTTCAAGGCTTGATGTTTTTCAGCTCATTGAGCAAGCCCAGCAACTGCTCCATCTTCTCGGCGCCAAACTGCTCTTCGATCTTCTGATAGTTGCTTTCCATGCCTTCGCTCATGGAGACGAAGCATTGCTGGCCGCGCTCGGTGAGGCCCACGAACACCCGGCGTTGGTCCTGGCTGGACTTGTGCCGACGCACCAGACCGTCGCGCTCCAGACGCGTCAACACACCGGTCATGCTCGGCTTGAGGATGCAGGCCTGCTGGGCGAGCTGATGGCTTTCGAGTTCGCCCTGCTGGCGCAGGATGCGAATGACCCGCCACTGTTGCTCAGTCAATTCATGCTTGTTCAGGGCCGGGCGGAAGAAAGCCATTGCGGCTTCACGGGCTTGCAGCAGGGTCAGTGTCAGCGAAGGTCTGGGGTTGGCCATGACGGCACCACTTGAATGGGCGAGTCGGCAGCTTAGTGTCGCCGGCCAGCGGCTGCAAGCGGCGTTGGCGCTGTGAAAAGTACAATCGGTTCCGCGTAAAAGCCATTCTGTCGCACCGCGGCGATGCGCATGATGATCCGTAGAAGATCAACAAGACCACGGTGCGAAGCCCCTATGCCTGGCTCAACGCAACCCCGATTGGCGCTGGCGGTACTCCCCCGGCGTGAGCTGTGCGTAACGCTGGAAAAAACGACTGAAATAGGCCGGGTCCTTGAACCCCAGCTGATAGCAGATCTCGTTGGCCGAGCTGCCGGTAAACAGCAGCAGGCGCTTGGCTTCCTGCATCAGGCGCTCCAGGATCAGGCGCTTGGACGGCAAGTCGGCAATGCGTCGGCACACATCATTGAGCCGTGCTTCTGTCACCCCGATGCCCTCGGCATACCGCGACAACGGCCAGTGTTGCTGGTAGTGCACTTCGATCAGCTCATTGAAGCGGTGGAAGATTTTCAAGTCTTCGTGCCTGGCGGGGGTGGCTTTCAACGAGTGGGAGCAAAGCCGCAACAGGCTGATCATGATCAACCGCGTCAGGCTGTCCAGGGCCGCACTGCGCCCGGAACGCTGGGCTTTCACTTCTTCGCTCAGTTCCTCGAACAGATAATCCAAGCGGCGGATATCCCCCGCGTATTGCGGCTCCAACTGCGCCAGGGCGACACACGCGGCCGGCAATTGCGCACCGGCCGGTGCCAGGCTGGCGTCGGCTTCGATCAGTTGCCACACCAGTTGCTGACGCACCGTCAGCACGTGCCCGTCACTGTCGGCCTCGGTCACAAACGAGTGCGGGACCGTGGGTGGCGTGAGGAAGAACATCGGCCCGGATTCGACGTATTGCTGGTCGTCCAGGTACACGCGCACGGTGCCGCTTTTTACGTAGTGAACCTGGAAAAACCGGTCATGCCGGTGAACGGGCATGTTGCGCCCGAAGAAATCCGCCAGGTTCGCCAGTTTGTCGTAGTGGACTTCAGCATCGCTGTAGCGCTGGTCGTACACCTGGCCAATGTTGATGTTCGGGATGGGTTGACGGTCGCTCATCGCACGCTACTCGTTTTTATTGTGATTGCTGCAGTGCAGCAGCGCTCATCCTGCACCGATTTGGGCGGCACAACCACCGCACAAACAGTCTGCCACCCTTGACGATAGTTAACATCTTAATTATAACTGTTAACACATTAACTAAATACAGGGCCCCCACGGCTCTGCCAGGAGAAAGCATGAGCCGCGCCTTGCATGACGTCGCGACTGGCACCCTTTTCGGTGTCGCGCTGAACTACCAGGGGCTGCTCAAGCAGCGCCTCGCCGAGTTCGAACAGCCGCCGTATCAGAAACCGCCGGTCAAGCCGGTGCTGTTCATCAAGACGCCCAACACACGCAACCAGCACGGCGCCGAGGTGGTGCATCCAGGCCAGGGCGAACGCTTGCAGCCTGGGCCGGCATTGGGGGTGGTGATGGGCAAGAGCGCCAGCCGCGTCAGCCCGGCCGAAGCCCTCGATTACGTGGCCGGCTACACCCTCGTCAATGAGTTCAGCCTGCCGGAAGACAGCTACTACCGCCCCGCCGTCAAAGCCAAATGCCGCGATGGTTTCTGCGCCATCGGGCCCGAGCTGATACCCACGGCGCAGGTCTCGAACCCGCACAATCTGGCGATCACCCTGTACGTCAACGGCGAGATTCGCCAGCAAAACACCACGGCCAACTTCGTGCGCAACATTCCATTGCTGATCGCCGAGATCAGCGAATTCATGACCCTGCACGCAGGCGATGTGCTGATCACCGGCACTCCCGAAGGCCGGGTGGATGTGCAGCCGGGCGACACCGTGGAGGTCGAGATCAGCGGCCTGGGCCGCCTGGTCAATCACATCAAGGCGGAGGAACTCTCATGAAACACGCCCGTATTCGCTTTGAAGGTGAAGTCCATTCGGTACAGGTCGAAGCTGAAAACGCCGTACGCCTGGCTGACGGCCGCCTGCTGGCCGAAGACCAGGTGCAATGGCTGCCACCGGCGACCGGCAGCATGTTCGCCCTGGGCCTGAACTATGCCGACCACGCCGCTGAACTGGCTTTCAAGCCGCCGACCGAACCGCTGGCGTTCATCAAGTCCGTGGGCACGTACACCGGCCACAACCAGGTGACCTGGCGCCCGGATAACGTCGCCTACATGCACTACGAGTGCGAGCTGGTGGCCGTCATCGGCAAGCCGGCGCGCAACGTCAAGCGCGAAGACGCCCTGGATTACCTGGCGGGCTACACGGTGTGCAACGACTACGCCATTCGCGACTACCTGGAAAATTACTACCGGCCCAACCTGCGCGTGAAAAACCGCGACGCCACCACGCCTGTCGGCCCATGGATCGTCGATGTAGCCGATGTGCCGGACCCAGCCAACCTGAAACTGCGCACCTGGATCAACGGCGAGCTGCGCCAGGAAGGCAGCACCCAGGACATGATTTTCGACATTCCCTACCTGATCGAATACCTGTCCAGCTTCATGACCTTGCAACCCGGCGACATGATCGCCACCGGCACGCCCGAAGGCCTGGCCGACGTCGTGCCTGGCGATGAAGTGATTGTGGAAGTCGAAGGCGTAGGCCGCCTGGTTAACCGAATTGTCAGCGAAGCGGCGTTCTTCAGCGCCCGTAAAGAGGCTTGAGCAGCATGATCAAACATTGGATCAACGGCCGTGAGGTCGAAAGCAAAGACGTGTTCGTCAACTACAACCCGGCCACCGGCGAAGCCATCGGCGAAGTGGCCAGCGGTGGCGCCGAGGAAGTCGCGCAAGCCGTGGCCGCGGCCAAGGAAGCCTTCCCGAAATGGGCAGGCACCCCGGCCAAGGAACGAGCGCGCTTGATGCGCAAGCTGGGTGAACTGATCGAACAGAACGTGCCGCACCTGGCCGAACTGGAAACCCTCGACACCGGCCTGCCGATCCACCAGACCAAAAACGTGTTGATTCCACGAGCCTCGCACAACTTCGATTTTTTCGCCGAAGTCTGCACGCGCATGGACGGCCACAGCTACCCGGTCGATGACCAGATGCTCAACTACACCCTGTACCAGCCGGTGGGTGTCTGCGCGCTGGTCTCGCCGTGGAACGTGCCGTTCATGACGGCCACCTGGAAGACCGCGCCATGCCTGGCCCTGGGCAATACCGCCGTGCTGAAAATGTCCGAGCTGTCACCGCTGACCGCCAATGAACTGGGGCGCCTGGCGGTGGAGGCCGGGATTCCAAACGGCGTGCTCAACGTCATCCAGGGTTACGGCGCGACTGCCGGTGACGCCCTGGTGCGCCACCCCGATGTACGCGCGATTTCATTCACCGGCGGCACCGCCACCGGCAAGAAAATCATGCAAACCGCCGGGCTGAAAAAGTACTCCATGGAACTGGGCGGCAAGTCGCCGGTGCTGATCTTCGAAGACGCCGACCTGGAACGTGCCCTCGACGCCGCGCTGTTCACCATCTTCTCGCTCAACGGCGAACGCTGCACCGCCGGCAGCCGGATCTTTATCCAGGAAAGCGTGTACCCGCAGTTCGTCGCCGAGTTCGCCGCGCGCGCCAAACGCCTGATCGTCGGCGACCCGCAAGACCCGAAAACCCAAGTCGGCTCGATGATCACCCAGGCCCACTACGACAAGGTCACCGGCTACATCAAGATCGGTCTCGAAGAAGGCGCCACCCTGCTCGCCGGTGGCCTGGAGCGCCCGGCCAACCTGGCGGCGCACCTGAGCAAAGGTCAGTTCATCCAGCCCACGGTGTTCGCTGACGTGAACAACACTATGCGTATCGCCCAGGAAGAAATCTTCGGCCCGGTGGTGTGCCTGATTCCGTTCAAGGACGAAGCCGAAGCGCTGCAGCTGGCCAACGCCACCGAGTACGGCCTGGCGTCTTACATCTGGACCCAGGACATCGGCAAGGCGCATCGTCTGGCCTATGGCATCGAAGCGGGCATGGTGTTCATCAACAGCCAGAACGTGCGCGACCTGCGCCAGCCGTTCGGCGGCGTGAAGGGTTCCGGCACCGGCCGTGAAGGCGGCCAGTACAGCTTCGAAGTGTTCGCCGAGATCAAGAACGTGTGCATTTCCATGGGAAGTCATCACATCCCGCGCTGGGGCGTGTAACCCGGACACAACAACGCGTCCTGTAGGAGCGAGCTTGCTCGCGAAGAATCCGCAGGCGCCGCCGGCTAACAGAAGTGCTGCGTTATCGTTGATGTTTTTCGCGAGCAAGCTCGCTCCTACAAAAGAATAAATACTCAGGAGAATGATCATGGGCGAAGTAGTTCTGGCAGCAAAGATCTGCCACGTACCCTCAATGTATTTGTCGGAGCTGCCTGGCAAGCACCACGGCTGCCGCGAAGCGGCGATTGCCGGGCACAAGGAAATCGGTCGGCGCGCCCGCGAGCTGGGCGCCGATACCGCCGTGGTGTTCGACGTGCACTGGCTGGTCAACAGCGCCTATCACGTCAACAGCGGCGAGCACTTCAAAGGCATCTACACCAGTAACGAACTGCCGCACTTCATCAAGAACATGGCGTACGAATACCCCGGCTGCCCGGAGCTGGGCGAGCTGATCGCCGCCGAGGCCAACGCCGCCGATGTGCGCACCCTGGCCCACAACATCCCGAGCCTGGAGCTGGAATACGGCACCCTGGTACCGATGCGCTACATGCATATGGGCGTACCGGACGAGCAGACATTCAACGTCGTTTCGATTGCCGCCTGGTGTGCCTGGCATCGCCTGCAAGACAGCTTCACCTTCGGCGCCGCCGTGCGCCGGGCCATCGAGAAGAGCGACCGCAAAGTCGTGGTGCTGGCCTCCGGGTCGCTGTCACACCGCTTCTCCGACGACCGCAATGCCGAAGCCAATATCCATAACTGGACGCGCGAATTCGACAAACAGGTCGACCTGCATGTGGTGGAACTGTGGCGCCAGGGCCGCTGGAAAGAGTTCTGCGCCATGCTCCCGGACTACGCCGAGCATTGCTTTGGCGAAGGCAAGATGCACGACACCGCCATGCTCCTGGGTTTGCTCGGCGGGCCGGACTACGACAAGCCGGCCGAGATCATCACCGCGCCCTTCGGCAGCTCGGGCACCGGGCAGATCAACGCCATTTTCCCTGTTTGACCGCATGGCCGCGCGGCATCCCCGCGCGGCCTGAAGGAGCCGTTCATGCCTCACTTCATCGCTGAATACACCGACAACATTGAACAGCAGGCGGACCTGCCGGGCCTGTTCGAAAAAGTCCACGCCAGCCTGGGCGCCAGCGGCGTGTTTCCCCTGGGCGGCATCCGCAGCCGTGGCGTGCGCCTGGACACCTGGCGCATGGCCGACGGCAAGCATGACTACGCCTTCGTGCACATGACGTTGAAGGTCGGCCATGGCCGCGACCTGGCCACCCGGCAGCACGTCGCCGAGCGCCTGTTCGAGGTCATCACCCAGCACTTCGCCGATCTTCAGGCCCAGCGCCTGCTGGCCTTGTCGTTTGAAATGATCGAACTGCACGAGCAGCTCAACTTCAAGCAGAACAACGTGCATGCGTTCCTCAAGGCGCAGGTCGGTTAAGGCGCCCTGCCCGTTCACACCCTCGGCCTCTCAGATAAAAAGTATAAAACCATGAGCACAGCCCATACCGCCGACAACCTCGGCCAGGTCGCACGCGACCGCACTCACAGCACCATCACCTGGCGGCTGATGCCGTTGTTGCTGATCTGCTACCTCTTCGCCCATCTCGACCGCATCAACATCGGCTTCGCCAAGATGCAGATGAGTACGGACTTGAACTTCAGCGACACCGTCTATGGCTTCGGCGCCGGCCTGTTCTTCGTGGCCTACGCGCTGTTCGGCGTGCCCAGCAACATGGCCCTGGACCGAGTGGGCCCCAGGCGTTGGATTGCCACGCTGATGGTGGTGTGGGGCGTGCTGTCGACCTGCATGTTCCTGATCGACAGCGCCATGGGTTTCTATGTGCTGCGTTTTTTGCTGGGCGTGGCCGAAGCCGGTTTCTTCCCGGGCATCCTGGTGTTTCTAAACCGCTGGTACCCGGCCGGCCGTCGTGCTCAGGTTACCGCCTTGTTTGCCATCGCGGTGCCGATGGCCGGGGTGATCGGCGGTCCGCTTTCCGGCGGCATCCTTGAACACTTTCACGACCTGGGCGGCCTGCGCGGCTGGCAATGGATGTTCGTCATCGAAGGCGCCCCCGTGATTCTGCTCGGGCTGGTGGTGCTCAAGTGCTTGCCGGACAGCTTCGAGACGGTCAAGTGGCTGGCGCCGGAACAGAAGCAACAACTGCGCGAGCAACTGCACCGGGAAGAACACCGCAAATCGATCACCTCGTTTTCGGCGATTCTCAGCAACCCGCAGGTGTGGCTGCTGGTGGCGGTGTACTTCGCGGTGATGCTGGCGGTCAACACCCTGGCGTTCTGGATGCCGACGTTGATCCACGGCGCCGGCATCGGCAGCGACGGCAAGGTCGGCCTGCTCAGTGCGGTGCCGTACCTGGCCGGGTGTTTCTTCATGATCGGCTGTGGGCGCTCGTCCGACCGCCAGCGTGAACGCCGCTGGCACCTGTGTGTGCCCTTGCTGATGTCGGCCGCCGGCATTGCCATCGCCGGGCTCGCCCCCGCCAACCCGGCCGTGGTGCTGGGCGGCCTGATCGTCGCCGGCATGGGCGCCAGCGCGGCGTTGCCGATGTTCTGGCAACTGCCCCCGGCGTTCCTGTCCAACAGCACCCAAGCCGCCGGGATCGCCCTGATCAGTTCGTTCGGCAGCATCGCGTCATTCTTCGCGCCCTACCTGATCGGCTGGATGCGCGACACCACCCAGAGCGCCAGCCTGGCCCTGTACGTCCTGGCGCTGCTCATTGCTCTCGGGGGCTTGCTGGTGCTGCGCACCCGAGCGGCCATCGTCAACCCTCAATAAGAGACTCTTGCCATGCTTGATCAATCACTCATTTTGCAAGCCGCCGCGCGCCTCGACCAGGCCGAACGTTCACGCGAGCAGGTGCGCCAGTTTTCCCTCGATCACCCGGCGATCACCCTCGACGACGCCTATGCCATCCAGCGCGCCTGGGTCGCGCAAAAAATCAAGGACGGGCGCAAGCTGGTCGGCCACAAGATCGGCCTGACCTCCCGGGCCATGCAGGTCTCGTCCAACATCACCGAGCCGGATTACGGCGCGTTGCTGGACGATATGTTCTTCGATGAAGGCACCGACATCCCCTTCGAGCGCTTTATCGTGCCGCGCGTCGAGGTGGAGCTGGCATTTATCCTGGGCAAACCGCTCAAGGGGCCGAACGTGACGGTGTTCGATGTGCTCGACGCCACCGAATGGGTAATCCCGGCGCTGGAGATCATCGATGCACGCATCCAGCAGGTCGACCCGCACACCAAGGCGACCCGCAAGGTGTTCGACACCATCTCCGACAACGCCGCCAACGCCGGCGTGGTCATGGGCGGGCGGGCCGTGCGCCCCACCGAGATCGACTTGCGCAAGGTGCCGGCGGTGCTCTACCGCAATGGCGTGATCGAAGAGTCCGGCGTCTCCGCCGCCGTGCTCAATCACCCGGCAAAGGGCGTGGCCTGGCTCGCGAATAAACTGGCCGCCTATGACGTCACCCTGCAACCCGGGCAAATCATCCTGGGTGGCTCCTTCACCCGTCCGGTGGCTGCCAACCCTGGCGATACCTTCCATGTCGACTACGACATGCTGGGGTCGATTGCCTGCCGATTCGTTTAACGGGAGAGTGCTCATGGACATGCCTATCAACACCTTCAAACGTCGCCTGCGCAGCGGTGAAGCCCAGATCGGCCTATGGCTGGGTCTGGCCGATGCCTATTGCGCGGAACTGGCCGCCAATGCCGGTTTCGATTGGCTGCTGATCGACGGCGAACATGCGCCCAACGACCTGCGCGGCATGCTCGGCCAGCTCCAGGCCGTGGCGCCCTACCCTAGCCATCCGGTGATTCGCCCGGTGATCGGCGACACCGCGTTGATCAAGCAAGTGCTCGACATTGGCGTACAAACCTTGCTGGTGCCCATGGTGGAGAGCGCAGAACAGGCGCGGACGCTGGTGAAAGCCATCCACTATCCGCCCAGGGGCGTGCGCGGCGTCGGCAGTGCGCTGGCCAGGGCTTCACGCTGGAACAGCATTGCCGGTTACCTCGACCACGCCGATGAGCAGATGTGCCTGCTGGTGCAGATCGAAAACCGCGAAGGCCTGGCCAACCTGGATGCGATTGCGGCGGTGGAAGGCGTCGACGGTGTGTTTATCGGGCCGGCAGACCTGAGCGCCTCGATGGGCCATCGCGGCAACCCCGGCCACCCTGAGGTGCAGGCGGCAATCGAAGACGCCATCGCGCGCATCCGCAGCGCCGGCAAAGCCGCCGGCATTCTCAGCGCCGACCAGGCACTGGCCCGACGCTACATCGAACTGGGTGCGGCGTTCGTGGCGGTGGGCGTGGACACCACCGTGCTGATGCGCGGGCTGCAAAGCCTGGCGGCGGCCTTCAAGGATTCACCGGCGCCTGCCAGCGCGGCCGGCGCTATCTACTAGGGAGTGCGAACGAAAAGTGACCTGTGGCGAGGGAGGCCGGCTCGCCACAGGCTTATCTGACCGGCATGCCGGCCTCGGCTCAGCGCTTGAGGGTTTTCAACTCGTTGAGCAAGGTCAGCAACGTCTGCAACTTCTCCTCGCCAAACCCCGCCTGCAAGCGCTGGTAATTGGCTTCCATGCTCTGGCTCATCGAGTCGAAACAGGCTTGGCCCTTCTCGGCCAGCCGCACCAGCACGCGGCGTTGATCCTGTTGCGCCTTGCGCCGTTCAACCATGCCCGCCGCTTCCATGCGCACCAGCACGCCGGTCATGCTCGGCTTGAGGATGCACGCCAACTCGGCCAGGCGGTTGATCTCAAGCTCATCGTGCTGGTTCAAGATCCGAATGACCCGCCATTGCTGCTCGGTCAACCCGTGTTGATTGAGCGAAGGACGGAAAAACCCCATGGCGGCTTCACGCGCATGGAGCAAAGTGAGGGTCAGGGATTGGCGCGGTTTGGGCATGGGGGGGCGGCGTCGCAATTAGTTAACAGATTAACAACATTCTAGCATTGGCAATTGTTCCCCGTGTGCGGCTTTACCGCGCGGCCGGATTCAGGATTGATTATTGGCAGCCACGGTCAAGAGCCGAGGCACACAGAATCAAGACACCTACCGCTCGGAAGGCACTTAATACACCCCAACAGGCACAGAGCTTCGTGTCGGCTCTGCAGTGAGTTTCCCTTCACTTTTCCAGGCTGCGCCATGATCAATATCGAAACGCCGACCTACTACTCGGCAACCAAGAAATACAACCTCAGCTTCCCCACCCTCGAACAGGACGTGGAAGCCGATGTGGTGGTGATTGGCGGCGGTTTCTCCGGCATCAACACCGCACTGGAACTCGCCGAAAAAGGCATCACCAATATTGTGGTGCTCGAAGCGCGCTACCTGGGCTTCGGCGGTACGGGCCGCAATGGCGGGCAGATCATGGCGGGGATCGGCCATGACCTGGAGAAGATCAAGAACCAGGTCGGCGACGAAGGCCTGCGCCAGATCTTTGAAATCAGCGAGCTGGGTGCCGGCATCATCAAGGATCGCATCGCCAAGTACGCGATCGACGCCGACTTCTGCCACGGCTACGGCTACATGGGCTTCAACGCCCGCCAGGAAAAAACCCTGCGCGCCTGGGAGAAGGACTTCAAGTCGATCAACACCAAGGACGAAATCCGCTTTATGGCGGGGCCCGAGGTCAAGCAGATCATCGGTTCCGACGCCTATACCAGCGCGCTGCTGCACATGGGCGGCGGGCACGTGCACTCGCTGAACCTGCTGCTGGGCGAAGCCAAGGCCCTGGCCGGCCACGGTGTGCGCATCTTTGAGCACAGCCCGGCCCTGGAAGTCAGTTATGGCGAACGCATCACCGTGCGCACCGGCCGAGGCTCGGTCAAAGCCTCCAAGTTGCTGTGGGCCTGCGACAGTTTTCTCAACAAGCTGGAACCGGAACTGCACAAGACCACGGTCAATACCTACGCCTTCCAGTTGATGACCGAGCCGTTGTCGGACGAGATGATCAACCGCATCAGCCCGATACGCGGCGCCTACAGCGATATTCGCCCGGTGATCGACTACTACCGGGTCACCAACGAAAACCGCTTGCTGTTCGGGGCCGCCACGCCTTTCGTCGAGCACATCCCGCTGGACCTCAAGGCCTGGAACCGCAACCTGATGCTGAAGATTTTTCCCTACCTCAAGGACGTGAAGATCGACCTGGCGTGGGGCGGGCCAATGGCGACCGGGGCCAACCTGTTCCCGCAGATCGGCACGCTCAGCGGGCGCCCGAATGCCTTTTATGTGCAGGGCTACGCCGGCTTCGGGGTCACGCCCAGCCACATCATCTGCAAGGTCCTGGCCGAGGGCATGAGCGAAGGCTCGTCGCGCTATGACCTGATCAGCGCGGTCAAGCATGCGCAGATCCTGGGCAAGGACCATATCCGCCCGCTGCTGCTCACGGCCGGCAAAAGCCTTCATCAACTTTCGGGCTACTTCAACGGTCGCCGTTGAGCCCCGCTGTTTCATTCACAGGAGAACTGCCATGCCCGTTACCACCCTGAAGAAAGACATCCAATTATCGGACCTCGATGCCTGGGGCACCGTTGCCGATCTCGGTTCCGAGATCCTCGAAGGTGAAGTCAAAGCCTTTGGCAAAATGACCTTCGGCGCACCAACCGACGCCGTCAGCAGCGCCTATTTCGGCACCACCCAAGGCAAGTTCCGGATGGTCTACCCGTTCGCCGAACAAGCCACGGTGGTCACCGGCGAAGTGGTGCTGACCGACGAAAGCAGCGGCCAGAGCACCCGTTACAAGGCGGGCGACAGCTGGTTCGTGACCAAGGGCACGCCGGTGCTGTGGGAGGTGGTAAGCGAGAGTTTTGTGAAGCACTATTTCGCGGTAGTCTGATCGCTCCCCTCTGCCGGCTTCGGCCGGCAGCGTTTTTTACGGCGCAGGTGACTGACCATGCACGCCATCCCCGCTCAGGAAGTCGCCGGCCATTGCCTGCAGGCTTTCACTCAACTGGTGCCCGCCAGCCAGGCAGCGTTCTATTGTGTCGACCGCCAACTGCAAGCCCGCGATTTCAGGCTGCAAGGCATGAGCGGTGAGATGCACCGCGACTACCTGGACAACTACCGCCAATTCGACCCGTTGCAACCGCGCAATTGCCTGTCCAGCGGGCTGGCGGTGGTGCCGCTGGGTTTTGCCATGGCCCGCCAGCCGCTGCGTGACAGTCGCCGCTATCAAGACTTCCTGCAGCGCTACGGTGTGGTCGATGTGGTGGAGATCGTCGCCCATCGCGCCGACCAGCCCCAGGCGGCCATCTCCTTGCTGCGCACGGCGGAGCAAGGGGTGTTCACCATCGACCAGTTGGCTCAGCTCAATGCCTTGCAGGCGTTGCTGCAAATGGCGGTGGCCAATATGCAGCCCTGCGACGATGCGCTGGCCGGTCTCACGCCCAAAGAGCGGCAGATTGCCTGGTTATTACGTCAGGGCGCGAGCAACAAGCAACTGGCCCTGGAGCTGGACGTCGGCCTGCCGACCATCAAGACGCACTTGATCCACCTGTTTCGCAAAACCGGTGTGAGCAGCCGTACCGAACTGGTCGCCGCGCTGTTTCTTTAAGCCGCCTCAACCCTTTGGTTGATAGGCGAGCCAGGTTGCCAACCGCATGATCCGGGGTGTCCATTCCCTCAACCGGAGCCATGCAATGACCACTTCATCCGACTGGATCACCGTAGGCGCCCTCGCCGACGGTTTTGCCCCCGACGCGTTTATCCTGCCCAACCTTGCCGACCTCAACGGCAAGGCCTTCACCCTGCACTTCGCCAACGGCTGGCAGATCGAGCATCGCTTCGACACCGAGCAGCTGCACTGGCACGCCGCCGACGGTCACTCCAGCGGCTCGGCCGCCTACCGCGCCACCTCGGTACGCCCGGGCCTGTACCTGGTCGATTTCATCAAGCATGAAGCCGGCCAGGCCTGGTCGATCAGCCTGGTGCTGGACACCACCACGTCGTCGTTCACCGCCGTGATCGGGCGCATGCCGGACCGCGAACAAACCGAGCAAGGCCTCTATAGCCGTGCCCTGGCCGGCAAGGCCTTGACCTCGGTGGACGTGGACTTCCTGCACGGCAGCCTGGATCAACCCTGGCAGCCGGGCCAATGCCCGCACGCGCCCACCCAGGAACTCACCGGCCTGCGCAATATGTATCGCTACAGCCCCAGCGAAGTCTACGAGCACATTTACCTGAACGATCAGTTCTATGCCTGGCAATGCCTCAAGGGCGTGGAGCAAGGGCTGTGCGATACCGATCGCTGCCACTACTACAAGATCGCCGATCAGCTGTACCTGTTCGTCTGGCGCGAAAAGATCATCCCGACCCTCGGCCTGGTCCTGATCGACCTGCAACAGCACCGCAGCGACGGCAAGATCTTCGGCTATGCCGGCGCGTCGTTCGATGAGCTGTCGAACTTTCCGGTCAGCTCCTACTGCCAAGTGCTCAACCGCACGGAGTATCCCGATGCCTGATCCACGCACCGTTGTCATCACCGGTGCCGGCACGGGCATCGGTGCCGCCTGCGCGCGCTTGTACGCCGCCGAAGGGGCCAACCTGGTGCTCATCGGCCGTCGCCGCGAGCCGCTGGAGCAGGTTGCGCAGGGCACCGGCGGCCTGGTGCTGGTCGGCGATGCGGCCTGCCCGGCCACCTGGGAGGGATTCGTTGCGCAGATTGGTCAACGCTACGGCCGCCTCGATGTGCTGCTGGCCTGCGCCGGCGGGCATGGCGTGGGCAGCGCCACCCAGACCAGCCCACACACTTGGGAGGCGGCCTTGCGCAGCAACCTGGACAGCGCGTTCTACAGCGCTCGCGCCTGCCTGCCGCTACTGATAGAAAGCGCTGGCAATATCGTGCTGCTCGGCTCCATCGCCTCGCTGGCCGCCGGACCCGAAGTATGCGGCTACACCACCGCCAAGCATGCGCTGCTCGGGCTCAATCGCTCCCTGGCCCGGGATTACGGGCCACGTGGTGTGCGGGTGAACGCGGTGTGCCCGGGCTGGGTTACCACGCCGATGGCCGACGAGGAAATGCAGCCGCTGATGAGCTTCCATGGCGACACCCTGCAGCAAGCCTATGCCCGCGTATGCGCCGACGTGCCATTGCGGCGTCCCGCCAGTGCCGAGGAAATCGCCAAGGTGTGCCGCTTCCTGGCGAGCCCCGACGCCGCGATCATCACCGGGGCCAGCGTGGTCGCCGATGGCGGGTCGAGCATCGTCGATGTGCCCACACTGGCTTACGTCCATATGGAGCGTGTACATGCCTGAAGACTTGGATTTCAGCGGCAAGACCGTGCTGGTCACCGGCGGCGCCCAGGGTATCGGCCAGGCCATCGTCGAGGCGTTCGCCTGGCGTGGCGCCCGCGTAATGATCGCGGACCTGCGCCTGGCACAAGCCCAGGCATTGGCCGAAGGCTTGCGTGCGCGAGGCTGCCAGGTCGAGGCCATCGCGCTCGACCTGGCCGACGCGACTGCGGTGTTCGAAGGCATCAAGGCCATCGAACAGGACGAGGGCCGCCTGGATATTCTGGTGCACAACGCCGGCTACTTTCCGTTGACCCCGTTCGCGCAGATCACCCCGGCCATTCTTGAGCGCACGCTGGCGGTGAATCTCTCGGCCCTGTTCTGGCTGACCCAGGCCGCCTTGCCGATGTTTCAACGCCAGGGCGGTGGCTGCGTGCTGGTCACCTCATCGGTCACCGGGCCACGGGTCGCCTATGCCGGACTCAGTCACTACGCGGCGTCCAAGGCAGGGGTCAACGGCTTTATCCGCAATGCAGCACTGGAGCTGGCGACTTACCAGGTGCGCGTCAACGGCGTCGAGCCGGGGATGATTGCCACACCGGCCATGGATAACCTGGGCGACAGCCAGGTCAATGCCGACATCGCCAGCCGCGTGCCACTGGGACGGCTCGGTGCCGCTCAGGATATTGCCGGGGCGATGCTGTTCCTGGCCTCCGACCTGGCGGCCTACATCACCGGGCAGACCATCGTGGTGGACGGCGGCTCGACGTTGCCTGAGGTGAAATGACCTCTGTCGGGGTGTAAACCGGATCAACTGTGGGAGGGGGCAAGTCCCCTCGCACATGTTGATCGTGGTGTATCCGTTGAATAGCGCTCGGCTCCCTCAAGCAGCGACAGTGAATCACTGAACACCCGCGACAAAGCCGCAAGCCGCTTGACGTAACCCTGGGGCGTCGAATAGATCAGCTCCACATGCAAGCTGTCGACAACGCCCAGGTAGGCGTCGCCAAACACCTCAAGCGCTTCGGGTCGTACCGTCCTGTATCGACCTTGCGCTGCATGCTGAAAGTCTTGGCGAATACACGCCAGGTAGCCCTCAAATCCTGCCGTGATCACGCTGCGAATTTCCGCCGGCGGAAAGTACGCCGTGCGCAACAGAAAGCGCAGGTGCGCCGACCTTTCATAGCGCCCGCTCAACCGTTCAAGGTGCAATTGCCCTGGCACGCCGGTGTGGGCGGTCTCTTCCTTGAAGCACTGCGCGATGTACTGATGTTCATGGGCCAGGGCAATCTCGAAGACCGTCTGAAACAGCGCGTCCTTGCTGACAAAATGCGCATACAGCGAGGCCTTGCGCATACCCGCCCCGACCGCGATTTCGTTCAGCGATGAGGCGTCGTAGCCATGGGCGGCAAAGTGTTCAACCGCGACTGCGCAAATGTTATGGGCCGACAGGGTGAGCGGTTTCATGGATCGATGGATACCCTACGCCGCCCCGGCCGCTTGCTGCAGATGAGTGGAACGAAAATCCTTGGGCGACAGCTCGAATTGCTTCTTGAACGAGCGGCTGAAGTGCGCGGAATCGGTGAAACCCCACTTGTAGGCAATCGAGGTGATCGACTCGCTCTTGAGGAACGGGTTGGTCAGATCGTCCGCGCTACGCTTGAGCCGCGCACGCTGGATGTAGCGGCAGACGCTGTCGTCCTGCTCTTCAAACAAACGGTACAAATGCCGCACCGAGATGTTCAGGCGGCTGGCCAGGCCTACCGGACTGAGGCCGGGTTGGGTCAGGGACTCGTCGATGACTTTCTGCACATAACTGCGCAGGTTGCTGCCCTGCAAGGACACGCCGCTGTCGCCTGGGGCGTCATGCAGTTCAAAGGCTGAACCGAGCAGGGAGACAAACGCCGCTTGCAGGGCCTCGGCCTCTTCAATCGAATCCTGCCCCTCCAGGCCCTCGCGGCACAGCTGGTCCATCAACACGTGGAGCATGCGCCCACAGGCCTTGCTCGAAGAGATCTTGCCGAAGGTTTTCGAGGCGTTGCCCAACTGCTTGCACACTTCGTTGCGCGAGAGTGACAGTGAGGCATGTTCGATAAGGCCAAACGGGCTGATCTCGATCGAACCCGTGGAGTCCATCAGCAACATATCGCCGGGGGCCAGTTGAATGACCTGGCCGTTCTGGGTGATCTGGCAATAGCCGCTGCGCTGGCTGACGAGGAAACAATGCTGGTCCATATCGTGATCGGCATTGGGCCGCTCGCGTTTGATCAGGCCGGCATTGGTCCGCAGGTTGGCCAGTGACAGGCCGCCCCGGGAGTGCTTGGAAACCTCTCCGATGAACAGTGAACGGTTGAAGGCCAGTTCCGTGTCGAAATGGCCGCAGGCCGCTCGCAGATCCCGAGTCCAGGTTTCCAACCCATAGTGCGCAGACTGATAGGTGCTCATGGCATCTCCACAATGGTTTCTTGTTTTTGTTGGCTAATAGTTAACATGTTATCTATATAGGCGCAACAAGTCCGTGATACCGACTGTAGAAGCACTAATGATGCCAATTCCTCAACTCAGATCGCGCCCAATACCCGCTGCAAACCCGCCAGCACCGTCAACAGCCCATCACGCTGCGCGCCGCTCAAGGGGATGTAGCGCCGAAACGCCGGCATACGGTTGACCACCTCGCTGCCGCCCATGTGTTCCAGCCGAACCTGCCATTGCTGCCCGCTCAAATCGAGGTGCAGGCGCTTGAAGTCCAGCCCCATCAACGCTTGATGCAGGCCGGGGTCGTCGTTCAAGGCTGCCTGGAGCCTGGCCAGCAAAACCGGCGCGCCTGCCCGTTGCCGACAGGCCAGCCCCGTGCGTCGAATCGACCCGCTGTGGTGCACTTCAAAGCGCGCACTGCCCTGCTCTGAGGCGGCCACCGTGAACATGAATTCGGTCATGACCAGGTGCATCAGCAATTGCGCTTCGGTGCGCTCGGCCACGTCGACCTGAAGGCCGATGTCGTCCAGGCAAAACCTTGCCTGGGCTGGCCCCGTCGAGGTGAAACTCGCCAGCCCGAGGTTGCGCCGCACGTACTCAAGCGTGACCCCAGGCCGGTAACCGGACGGGGCCCGTTGGGCGCTGAACAGCTCAGACAGCTTTTGCAGCCTGCTCGAGATAACGGTTGTGAGGGTTGCCAGGCTCATGGTAAAACTCCTTGGCCAGCACTTCTTCTACCGAAGCCGGCTTGAATGGATTGACCTTCTGTACCACCAGTGTCCAGAACAACGCGTATGAAGCCGTGATCCCGAGCATCACCCCGAACGGCACATAAATGTCCGCAGGGTTCATGCCCGGCGGGGTAATGAACCACATGCCCAGCAAGATGCCGACGCTGGAAAGAATCTGTGGCAACGGAAAGAACGGCGAGCGATAGGCCCGTGGCAGATCCGGACGACGAATGCGCAGGATTACCACCGACAGCGTCACCAGCAGATAAGAGAAACTCCACGCACACACCGCCGCCAGCACCAAGTGCATGATGTTATCGGTGTTGCCGCCCAGCCACAGGGCATACAGGCACGGAATCAGCATCGCCACCAGGATGCACAGCAGCGGCGTCTTGAAGCGCGGGTGCAAATAAGTGAAGACCTTGGGCAACGCGCCATCCACCGCCATGCCGTAGAGAATCCTCGGCACGCCCGCCATCAGCGTATTGATGGTGGCGGCACCGGCGAACAGGAAACCGATCCCCAGCCACAGCGGGCCGATATCCCCCATGACCTGCTGGGCAAAGCGTGGGATTGCCATGGGCGTGTCGAGCAGGTGCACCCCGGTGGCGGCATCCAGCACCACGTTTTCCACCTGGCGCTTCATCGCCGCACCGTAGATGAACATGCAGGTGGCCACGCTCAACAAGCCGAAAATCATGGCCTTGGGCATGACCTTGGCCGAGTTGCGCAGGTCCGGGGCCAACGGCGTGACGAACTCGCAACCGACGAACATGAACATGGCCATGCCCACCAGCGACAGAATGGTGATCAGGTCGGTACCCACCAGCGACACGCCGAACCAGCCCTCCAGTTGCACTGCCGGTGCCGCGATCAGGCCGAGCACGCCGAACACCATCAGCGTGGTCCACATGCCGAAGGTCAGGATGATCTCGGCCCTGCCGAAGGCGCTGACGCCGAAGGCATTGAGAATGCCGAACACCACGACAAACCCCACCCCCAGCAACCAGGAACCGCCGGCAGACTCCGCCAGGGTATTGAGGTGTTCGAAGTTCACCAAGGCCATGACCCCGGACAAAATCGTCTCGGCGGTGCCAGCGAACACATGCACGATCAGGTACGCCGACAACGTGCCGGTGATCGCAAAGAAACGGCCCATGCCGCAATTGATGTAGTCGTAGACCGAGCCGGTGGTCGGCAGGATCGAGGCGGCCTCGGCGAAGGTGGTCGCCTGGGCCAGCATCATCACCACCGCAATCAGCATGGCCACCGCGAAGGCGCTGCCGCCAATACCGAAGCCCATGGTTGCGGTGAGAATCACCGGGCTGGCCATGATCAGGCCAATGGTGCTGGCCAGCGCGGTCGGAAACCCGACGCTGCCTCGTTTCAAATGCTGTGTGAGCCGGTCATTGATCGACATGGTACGGATCCTCGAAAGCGGATTTCTGAGTGGATGCATCGAGCCGTACAAGGAGCCGGCGATAAAGCCCTCCCCAGCCAGTCCCTGATCGAAACGGCATCGTGCGCAAAATCACTGTGCGCCTCCCCGGCGCTGATCGTCTTGCCCATGTCTGCCGGGGCTTTTGTTGCTGCCTGCCAAGGCATACGGCTTGGCGGGCAGGATCAATTGCGTGGCACGCAGGTGAAAGACTTTCCCTGCCTGCGGTCATCTTAATGCGCCCTCGACCTAACCATGCTGGGGAATATAACAATGGAGCACACACTCAAACCACGCACGCTGTCCTTGGCCGTCGGCCTGGGTATCGCACTGTTGATCGGCCATTCATCGGCCCAGGCCTATGAGCTGTACGCCGATGAGGACACCCACCTGAATGCGGACTTCCTGGCGGTCTACGGGATGTTCAACAGCCGTCACAACTACGACGGCACACCGGGCGGCTCGACCTGGCGCGAGGGTTTCATCAAGTACGGGGTGAGCGGCGACCAGGGCCTTGCAGGGCACGGCACTGCGTATGGCGCGCTCAACTGGGTCAGCTCCGGCACCTGGGGCGACGGCGATGCGGCGGGCAACACCGATGGCAGCGAACGCACCACCAAAATCGAAGACGCCTACCTGGGATGGCGCTCGGCCGACCTGTTCCCGGCGCTGGGCAAGGACGGTGTGGATTTTTCCGTCGGGCGCCAGGTGGTCAAGATCGGCCGGGGTTTCCTGATCAACGACGACGGCCCCAACCTGGGCAAAGGCCCGGCTGACGGTGCACTGAATCGTGGCGGCGCCTATTACCTGGCGGCACGCCACGCGTTCGACCGCACGGCGGTGCTGCGCCTGGGCGGGCAAGAGGGCCTGCACGGTTCGGTGCTGTGGCTCAAGTCGGACAACCGCGCCCAGGCCGAAACCGAACTGGCGGCGGGCACCCTCGACTACACGGCCGCCGCCGGCACGCTGGGCTTGACCTGGGTCCACGGCATGAACGTCACCGACCAGTGGGCCAGCGACTTCCAGAAACAGCGCGAGGGCCTGGACACTTACAGCCTGCGCGGCGAAGGCAGCGCGGGCATCGACAACGCCAGCTTCGCCTTCGAATACGCCTGGCAAGACAAGGACGCGGGGCCGGAAAAAGCCTGGTACGGCGAGGCCGGCTACACCTTCGCCGATGTCGGTTGGTCGCCAAAAGTGACCTACCGCTACACGCGCTACTCGCAAAAATGGGATCCGCTGTTCACCGGGCTCAGCAGCGGCTACGGCACCTGGTTCCAGGGTGAAGTCGCCTCCAACTATGCCGGCCCGTTCAACAGCAATACCGGCATCCATCACGTCGGTCTCAAGGCGACGCCCCTGGAGAACCTGACGGTCGGCGCGCTGTACTTCGACTTCAATACCCTGCGCAAACACGACGCGCTGAACCTCGACGCACGGGAGCTGGACCTGTACGCCGAATGGGCGGTCAACAGCCACCTGATCATCAGCCCGCTGGTGGGCATCTACCAACCCAAGAAGGCTGCCGACACCGGGGGTAACCAGGTGGGTGGCAACGGCACCAACCTCTACAGCCAACTGACCGTGGCCGTGCCTTTCTGACCGGCCTCAGGAGCTGCGCCGCAGCTCCCTCCTAGCGTTCGTGCTGATGCAGCATCGTCTGGATCTGATGGGTCGCCTGACGGGTGTTTTCCGCCAGCTTGCGCACCTCATCGGCCACCACCGAGAACCCGCGCCCGACCTCGCCGGCCCTGGCCGCTTCAATGGCGGCGTTCAAGGCCAGCAGGTTGGTCTGGTCGGCAATGCCCTTGATCACACTCACCACCGTGGCGATCTGGCCGTAGGTGGCCTGATTGTGTGCGAGCAGCTGTTGATGGGTGGTCTTCGCCGACTGCTCATCGCTGATATCGCGTACCGCGCCGATCACCCGCGTCAAACGCCCCTGGGCATCGCGCACCGCTCGCCCGCGCTCCCTGCACCAGATGTAGTCACGGGTCTTGTGGCGCATCCGGTATTCAAACACGTACTCACCGCTGCCCCGGGGCGCAAGGATTTCCCGATCGAAGATCACCATGATCTTCGGCAGGTCATCGGGGTGGGTAATGCTGACCTGCGCGTCCCAGCCATCGGGCAGCTCATGGGGCGCGTAGCCCAGGAGCAGACGGAACTGATTGAAAATCCGCATGCGGCTGGCGGGATCCTGCACGTCACCGTTGACCACGGTGATGTCCCAGCAGCCTTCGGTCATGGTGCAGAGCAGCAGCTCCCAGATCTGCGTCTCGTGTTGATGCGCAAGGGCGCGCTGCGCATGCTCACGCAACTCGGCTTCCAGCGCCTGTTCACGCTGCCCGGCCTGCTCCAGTTGCCGGCGAAGCACGGCAAGTGCCTGTTCGCTGCGCGCCCCTTCGGCAGCCTGATCGCGGGCTGACTCCTCGGGCAACAGCAACTGCCGCGTAGCCTGCGCATGTTGTGTGGCGAGTTGCTCCAGGTCGGCCTGCACCGACGGATAAGCGTGCAGTGCCTGGGTTCCCAACACCTCCCCCGCCAGCAGTTGCTTGAGGACGGCGGCAACGTCCTGCATCGGCTGTTTTTTCTTGAAGAACATCGGCCTGGCCCTTTCTGATCGAGTCGAAACCCCGGATCTGATCGCAAACCGAGCGTGATTGCTTGTACGAGCCTGCAAGACTTTTGCGCGTGGCTGCCATCCAAAAAACCCCTGCGTCGGGCGCTATCATGCATCTGTAGGATGGTGATCGGCTTTCAACCCGTCGATACTTGTCCCCAGGCCCTGCCCACGTCCAAACGACGTTCCGGCCCTTAATGACTTCGTGACGAAAACAATAAGAATGTCGCACAGAGGTACATACGAATGAGCCGTCATGATCATGGTCACGCCAGCCTGCTGGAGGCATTCAGCGCGATGACACTGGAGCTCCAACGCCTGGCGCAGGACAAAGACATCGAGCACTTCCACGAAGCGGCGCTGAGCTGCATCCGCCAACTACTGCCCTTCGACAGCGCCTGGTGGGGCCGGGCTGCGCTGATTGACGGCCTGCCGGAAGAACACAGCTCCTACCTCTACAACCTGCCCCGCAGCTACCTGGCCGATTGGCAATCGATTCGCCACATCGATGTGACCATCGCCAGGGTCAACAACGTGCCGGGGCAAGCGGTCATCGTCGACATGCGCAACCCCGCCAACGGCCCGGGGCTCAACTGGCTCGGCTCGTGCTACGCGATCGGTGAGTTACTGTGCGTCGTGTACATCGACCCGCAAACTCACCTCAGCGATCACCTCACGCTCTACCGTGCGCCCGACGCCCCACGCTTTACCGAGCAGGACTGCCTGCTGCTGAACAACCTCATGCGGCACCTGGTGGCGGCGGTCTCGGCCAATCAGATTCGTACCCTGGTCGCCATGCGCGAAGCCCTCACCCACCCGCGCAATCTCGCACTTGCCGTGTGCGACCAGCGCGGCACCCTGCACTGCACGGAACGTGGCTTCGTCGACTTGCTGCTGAGCGAATGGCCGGACTGGACCGGCCCTTGCCTGCCGGTCGCGATGGACGCCGGGGGCTATGACGGCAAGCACCTGCAGGTCGAGGCCTCGACGGTCGGCGACCTGCTCCTGCTGGCTGCCCGCAGCCGTACGGTGTTGATGCAACTGAGCCCTCGGGAGAATGCGGTGGCCCAGGGTTTCGGCGAAGGCAAGACCTACAAGGAAGTCGCCCGCGACCTGGGCATGTCGCCCAATACCGTGCGCCATCACATCCGCGCCATCTACAGCAAACTCGGGGTCAAGGACAAAGCCCGAATCGCCCACCTGCTGCACGCCCCGCCTGATTGATCGGCACCACTGACCCGCGCTGACTTTTTCGCTGTCGTTTTGACGGCCACGGGACACCTTTGCGCTTTTTTTGTCCCCCCTGCCACCCACGGGCGAGCCATTCGCCACACAACACCTCAAAGAAGAGATGCCATGCCCATGATCCACACCTTCACCCGCACCACCACACTGGCCCTGCTCGGCGGCCTGTCGAGCCTGCACGCCAGTGCGGCCGACCTCAACGCCCGGGACTTTTTCGGCGCCCCCTCGGGTACCAGCCTGGGCGTGCTGTACCTGCCGGCAAGCCGCGCCAGTGACTTCCACGGCCCGGCCGACAGCACCGGCAAGGCCGACCTGAAGGTCAACGCCGTGGCGTACCGCCAAGTGTTCTTCACCGACCTCTGCGGCACCCTCTGTACCCCACAGTTCATCGTGCCTTTCGCCGACATCAACGCCCGCCTGCCGGGTGCCGGCCAGCACAGCGCAGAAAGCGGTTTCGGTGATCCCCAGGTCGGCGGCACGGTGTTTTTCATCAACGATCCAGCCTCGCGCACCTACAGCGGCCTACTGACCCTGATTACCCTGCCTGTGGGCGAATACCACGGTAACAATCCCGATGTGTCGCCCGGTGCCAATCGCTGGGGTACCACCTTCGTTTACAACTACACCCAGGGCATCGGTGAAAAATGGGTGCTGGAAGCCAACCTCGAAGCCCAACTCTATGGCAAGAACGACGACTACTTCGGCAGCGACCTGAAACAGGACCCGCTGTACCGCCTGCAAGCCTTCGCCTCCTACGACTTCACACCCAGCACCTACGGCGCACTGCGACTGATCCACGCCGATGGCGGCGAATTGCGGATCAATGACCAGCGCATCGACAACACCCACAAGCGCTACACCCAAGTGGGCTTCGAGGTTGGTCACTGGCTGGATAAACAGAACCAGTTGATGTTCGGCCTCTCGCAGAACGTCGCCACCGACAACGGCTATCACGGTACCGACGCGCTGCTGCGCCTGGTCCATGTGTTCTGAATCCCCTCATCGGAGCTTGCCCATGAACACCCAGATCCAACCGCTGACCGATGAACGCGCCCACGCCTCATCCCCATTGGCATTGCTGGCAGCCATTGTGCTGTTCGCTGCCATCACCCCGACCATTCTCATGACCGCACCGGCCGTGGCTGCGCAACTGGCGACGCAATGGCAGTTGAGCCCGTCACAGATCGGGGACCTGTTCTCCACCGAACTCGGAGCCATGAGCCTGGCCACCCTGCCCGCACTGTGGTGGCTCAAGCGTGTCGACTGGCGCCGCGCCGCCTTGCTGGCCGGGTTGCTGTTCATCGCCGCCAACCTGCTTTCGATGCTGGCCCACGACTACCCGATACTCCTGGCACTGCGCTTTTGCAGCGCCCTGGCCGGTGGCTCGTTGATGATCATCTGCCTGTCCAGTGCGGCCTCCACGGCCAATCCCGGACGTGTCTACGGGTTATGGGTGATGGGGCAACTGGTGGTCGGGGCGATCGGTCTGAGCATTCTGCCCCGGCTGTTCGAGCACTACGGGTTGTCAGCCTGCTACTTGATCCTCGCCGCCTTGATGACGCTCTTTCTGCCCCTGGCACGGCACTTTCCCCAGGGCAGACCGGCGCCTGAAAAAGCCGCCGAGCGCATCGCACTCGCCTCCCGGTGGAAAGCCGCACTGGGCATTCTGGGCCTGCTGAGTTTCTACGTCAGCCTGAGCGGTGTCTGGACCTTTATCGGTTCCATCAGCAGCCACGCCGGCCTATCTGCCGAGGCCAGTGGCGAGATTCTGGCGCTCGCCACGGTGATGGGCATCGTCGGGGCCGGTTGTACCTCACTGATCGGCGACCGTCTGCCACGCCTGTTGCTGTTACTGCTGGGGTACGCGTTGATGGCAGGCGCCGTGCTGTTGCTGCTGGGCCAGCCCGACATGCTGCGTTTTGCCTTGGCGGCGCTGCTTTTCAAGTTCACCTGGACCTTCATCCTGCCGCTGGTCCTGGCCTGCCTGGCCGACCTCGACCGCTCCGGAAAATTGATGAACGCCTCCAACCTGGTGATCGGTGGCGGCCTGGCCATCGGCCCGACCGTGGCTGGCCGAATGATCGAAGCCAGCGGCGGCTTCCAATCACTGCTGATCGCAGGGGCGTGCATCACTGTGCTGTCCCTGGTGTTGATGCTGAGCAGCCGCCCAAATGCCTGACAGGCCCTTTTACCCCAACGAAAATGGAAAGACGATGAGCCGAAAAAGTGCATTTTTCTTCGACGAACTCAGCCTCTGGCACAGCGCCGGGTTGCACGCCTTGACCTTACCGGTGGGCGGGTGGGTGCAGCCGCCTGCCGCCGCCGGCCACGCCGAGTCACCGGAAACCAAACGTCGCTTGAAGAGCCTGCTGGACGTTTCCGGCCTGACCCGCCACTTACAGGTGCGCAGTGCCAACGCGGCCACCGATGAAGACCTGCTGCGGGTGCACACGCCCAACTACCTGCAACGCTTCAAGGCGATGAGCGATGCCGGGGGCGGCGAGTTGGGGCCCCACGCGCCCATCGGTCCTGGCAGTTATGAAATAGCCAGGCTCTCCGCCGGGCTGGCCATGGCGGCAGTGGATGCGGTGCTGTCCGGCGAAGTCGACAATGCCTATTCTCTGTCGCGCCCACCCGGCCACCACTGCCTCGCCGACAACGCCATGGGCTTCTGCTTCCTGGCCAACATCGCCATCGCCATCGAAGCCGCAAAAGCACGGCGTGGCCTGGGCAACGTCGTGGTGATCGACTGGGACGTGCACCACGGCAACGGCACCCAATCGATCTTCGAAGAGCGCGGCGACGTGCTGACGATTTCCCTGCATCAGGACGGCTGTTTCCCGGCAGGTTACAGCGGTGAAGCCGATCGCGGGCGCGGCGCGGGGCTGGGTGCGAACATCAATATCCCGTTGCCCCCCGGCAGCGGTCATGAGGCGTATATGCACGCGATGGAGCGCATCGTGATTCCAGCGCTGGAGCGCTTCGGGCCGGAATTGATCATCGTCGCCTGCGGCTACGACGCCAACGCCGTCGATCCACTGGCGCGAATGCTGTTACACAGTGACTCGTTCCGGCACATGACCCGTCTTGTACGCCAAGCAGCCGAACGCCTGTGCCAGGGCCGCCTGGTGCTGGTGCACGAAGGCGGCTATTCCGAAGCCTATGTACCGTTTTGCGGGCTGGCGACCATTGAGGAATTGGTGGGCGTGAGGACACAGGTCGGCGACCCCATGCTGGAGTTTGTGCAGTTGCAGCAACCGAACGCGGCGCTGGCGGCGTTTCAGTTGCGCTTAGTCGATGAGTTGGCCGAAGCTCGCTGAGCGTGATGCAAAAAAATCCGATGTCGTTGCCGGCATCGGATTTTGGCCAGTCAGCAGTGGCTGATCAGTCGCTGCAACACCGTCTTGAAGGTGTCGATCTGGTCCTGGCTGAACTCGGCGAACACCTTGTCCTGCTGTTCCCGTGCAATGGCCCAGAGGTCTTCGGTCTGTTCGATACCCGCAGCGGTCAGGCGTACGCCGTGTTCATCGTCGTCGACCAGCCCCTTGCGCTTGAGGTTGGCCACGGCGTCGTCGATTTCCCGCACCGGCATCGCCACTTCCCGCAGCAGGTCGCTGGCGCTCAGGCGGGCGTCGTTCTCCAGCACCATCAGCATCCGCGCCTCGTTGGTACGCAGGCCGGTGGACAGTTGCCGGGGCTGATAGCTGGACTGGTAGGCGCGTACCGCCTGGGTCATCAGGTAATACAGGTTATGACTCAGGCGCCCCTGGAAGTGGCTGCTCGGCGGCTGGCTTTCGTCGCGCCTGGTCATGCGCGTGTGGGGCAGGACCATGGAGTAGGCGCCCTGGTGGTAGAGCAGCGGCGAGCGCCCGAAATCGTCGAAGGCCACCACCTTGCCGATCATGATCCAGTGATCGCCGCCGTCCACCTGCTGGTATTTTTCACAGTGAAAACGTGCCGCACAATCGGCGAACACCGGCGCCCCGCCCTCCCCCGGTTCATAGGCGATCTCGGCGAAGCGGTCGTCCTTGGGCCGGGCAAAATTGTTCGAGAGGTCGATCTGGTCCGCCGCCAGCACGTTGACCGCGAAGTGGCTGGCCTCCTCGAATACCCCGTGGCTGCTGGAGCGTTTGTCGATGCTCCACAGCACCAGCGGTGGATCCAGGGACACCGAGTTGAAGCTGTTGGCGGTAACGCCCACCTTGCGGCCGGAGGCGTCGGCGGCGGTGACCACGGTCACGCCCGTGGCAAAGTTGCCCAGGGCCCGGCGAAAGGCGCGTGGGTCGAAGGTCGATTCAGACATGCAAGACTCCCGGGCTGCGTCAGGCGCAGCCCTGATTGTTGTTTTCAAAAGCGCGTTCAGATCATGCTCGGATCGGGCTCCAGGCCCATCAACTCGCGGCCGAGGATCTGTGCACAGACGTCGTAGTCGGTGTAGGCATGCGCGCCGGTCATGTGCGAGTCGCGGAACAGGCGCTGCATCTCGTTGTGCTCGAACCAGGCATTGCCGCCGGCGGCTTCGAACAGACGGTCCACCGCCTGGATGCACATCTTGGTCGCGTAGGCCTGGTTGGTGCGCCAGAACGCCAGGGTCTCGCGGCTTGGGTAGCGCTGCTGCTCACTGTGTTCGGCGTGTTCGTCCCAGGTTTTTTCGAGGAAGGCGCGCGCAGCGGCCACCTGGTGAGTCGACTCGGCCAGGCGCATCAACGCCGGGGTCGCGGCACCGACTGCCGCGCCAGTGTAGGCGCGCACGCGGGTCTTGGTCTTTTCGCGGAACACCTCCAGCATCCGCTCGGCGACGCCCAGGCTGACGGTGGAAAAGCCGCTGGCAAAGTAAGGCCGGTACGGTGAGTAGAAAATCTTGCTGTCGGGGTACAGACCGAAGCCGGCGGACTGGCCTTCCATCATGTCCTTGGCTTTCTGGATGCGGTGTTCCGGCACCCAGGCCTTGTCGATGATCAAGGTCTTGGTGCCGCTGCCTTTCATGCCGGCGGCAAACCAGTCATCGCGGATCTGGTAGTCACCGCGCGGCAGCACCGCGAAGCAGTAATCCTGGGTGCCCTGGGGGTTGTTGCGGCGGAAACCCACGATAGCCCACTCGGCGTGATCACAGCCGCTGCTCCAGCCCATTTCCCCGCTGAACAACACGCCGCCCTCGACTTCCTCGGTGCGCCCGAACGGCGCGATGCTGCTGCTCGCAGTGGCATCCGGGTCGGCGCCCCAGACCTCCTGCTGCAATTGGGCCGAGAACAGTGCCAATTGATGGCTGTGGGTACACAACAGGCTCATGGCCCAGGCCGTGCTGGCGCAGGCTCCGGCGAGCAACGCGATGCAGTCGGCAAACTGCGGCAGCGACAACTCCATGCCGCCGAACACTTTCGGCTGAAACACACGGTGCATGCCGATGCTCTTGAGCAGCGCAATATTCTCGGCGGGCACCTTGCGGTCCTGCTCGGCCACCAAGGCATTGGCGGCGATGGTCGGCAGGATGGACTTGAGGTCTTCGAGGAGCGGGTTTGGCTTTTTCATGGATGGCCCTGCTTATTATTGGATGTCCGGGCACCGCCAGAAATCGAGGCGTGACGCCGGATGCAGGGCCAGTATGGAGCGCGCCTTCCTGGCAGGACATGCACCTTCCAGAGTCAAGATTGTACTTTTCAAAGGCTCAGGCTGATCCGTCGCGCACAGGCGTTGGCAGCCACAGACATGCCACTGGGCAGCCACAGTCAAGCCCGTTCCGGCCACTGCGATTAACCTCGGGCTTTTCAATGTCTGCCACCAGGAAAAACCCCATGAGCGATATTCCACTGCTGCCCCAGGTTGAAGCCTTCCTCCGTCGAAACCATACGTTGTTCATCGACGGTGGCTACGTCGAGAGCCATTCCAGCCAGCGGTTGGAGGTGATCAACCCGGCGACCGGCCAGGTCATCGCCGACGTCGCCGACGCCGACCCGGCCGACATCGACGCAGCCGTGGCGTCGGCGAGCCGAGGCTTCAAGCAGTGGTCGCAGGTCGCACCGGCGGTGCGCGGCAATGTACTGCTCAAGCTGGCCGACCTGCTGGAGCAACACCGCGAAGAACTGGCACAGCTCGAAACCTGCCAGTCAGGCAAGATCATCCAGATTTCCCGTGCTTTCGAAGTCGACCAGGCCGCGCATTTCCTGCGTTACTACGCGGGCTGGGCCACCAAGATCAGCGGCCAGACCATCACTCCGTCGCTGCCCTCCTTCGCCGGCGAGCGCTACACCGCGTTCACCCTGCGCGAGCCGGTCGGGGTGGTGGTCGGCATCGTGCCGTGGAATTTCTCGACCATGATCGCCATCTGGAAACTCGCCTCGGCGCTGGTGACCGGTTGCAGCATCATCATCAAGCCCAGCGAGTTCACCCCGCTGACCATCCTGCGCATCGCCGAGCTGGCGATTGACGCCGGCCTTCCCGCCGGTGCGCTGAATGTATTGACCGGCGGCGGCAGCGTCGGCAAAGGCCTGATCGAACACCCCGGCACCGACAAGGTGTCGTTCACCGGCTCCGTGCCGACTGGGATTGCGGTGGGCCAGAGTGCCATGGGCGCCGGGCTGACCCGGGCTACCCTTGAACTGGGCGGAAAAAACTCGGCAGGGTTCCTGCGCGATGTGGACCTGGACAAGGCCGTCAACGGCATCATCGAAGCGGGCTTTTTGCACTCCGGGCAAATCTGCGCCGCCGCCGAACGCTTCTTTGTGCACCGTTCGCAGATCGAAGCGGTCATGGGCAAACTGGCCCAGCGCCTGAGCGCGCTGAACATCGGCTCGCCCCTGGATGAGCGCACCGAATTCGGCCCGGTCACCAACCGCCAGCACCAACTCAAACTCGGCGAGTTCTTCACCAAGGCCCGCGCCGAAAACAACCGCATCATTCACGGTGGCAACCTGATCGACCGTCCTGGCTGTTACGTCGAACCGACGATCATCCTCGCCAACAGCGTCGACGACACCCTGCTCAACGAGGAGACCTTCGGCCCCATTGCCACGTTCTTGCCGTACGACAGCGAAGAAGAACTGCTGGCCTTGATGAACAACACACCCTACGGCTTGAGCGCCAGCCTGTGGACCAACGACCTCAGCAAAGCCTTGCGCATGGTGCCCGCCATCGAGGCGGGCACGGTGTGGGTGAACATGCACACGATGCTGGACCCGGCGGTGCCGTTTGGCGGCAACAAATCCTCGGGGATAGGCCGGGAGTTCGGCAGTGCGTTCATCGAGGACTACACCGAGTTGAAGTCGGTGATGATTCGCTACTGAATCCAACCAGTGGATCCATTGAAACGTAATCGTCCGATAATCGCCCAATAAAGAAACCACAATAGATTGACTCTCCATCAGGCCAGCCATTTAATGGATCCATTAAATAAAAACAATCCGCCGCCTGGAGAGTCATCATGTACCCGAAGAACACGTGGTATGTCGCCTGCACCCCCGATGAAATCGCGCACAAGCCCCTGGGTCGACAGATCTGCGGCGAAAAGATGGTGTTTTATCGTGGCCAGGAAGGCGCCGTGGTGGCGGTCGAGGACTTCTGCCCCCATCGCGGGGCGCCGCTTTCACTGGGGTATGTCGAGAACGGCAACCTGGTCTGCGGCTACCACGGACTGGTCATGGGCGGCGACGGCAAGACCGTGGAAATGCCCGGCCAGCGGGTACGCGGCTTTCCGTGCAACAAGACCTTTGCCGCCGTTGAACGCTACGGCTTCATCTGGGTATGGCCCGGCGATCAGGCCCAGGCCGACCCGGCGCTGATCCACCACTTGGAATGGGCCGTGAGTGATCAATGGGCCTATGGCGGCGGGCTGTTTGATATCCAGTGCGACTACCGCCTGATGATCGACAACTTGATGGACCTGACCCACGAAACCTACGTGCACGCCTCCAGCATCGGCCAGAAGGAAATCGACGAAGCGCCGCCCGTGACCACGGTGGACGGCGATGAGGTCGTCACCGCCCGGCACATGGAAAACATCATGGCCCCGCCGTTCTGGCGCATGGCCCTGCGCGGTAATAACCTCGCCGATGACGTGCCGGTGGACCGCTGGCAGATCTGCCGCTTCACCCCGCCCAGCCATGTGCTGATCGAAGTCGGCGTGGCCCACGCCGGCAAAGGTGGCTATAACGCCGCCCCCGAACACAAGGCTGCGAGCATCGTGGTCGACTTCATCACCCCGCAAACCGAGACCTCGATCTGGTACTTCTGGGGCATGGCGCGCAACTTCAACCCCCACGATGAGGCACTGACCGCAAGCATTCGCGAGGGCCAGGGCAAGATTTTCAGCGAAGACCTGGAAATGCTCGAACGCCAGCAACAGAACCTGCTGGCCCATCCGCAGCGCAACCTGCTCAAGTTGAATATCGACGCGGGTGGCGTGCAGTCACGCAAGATCCTGGAGCGACTGATTGCCAAGGAACGCGCCCTCGAACCGCAACTGATCGCCACCACCACCGCCTGAACAGCGCGACAATTTTGCGAGGACTGAACATGATCGATGTGGTGGTGGTATCCCGTAACAACGAAGCCCAGGACATTTGCAGCTATGAACTGGCCAGTGTCGATGGCCAGCCGCTGCCGGCCTTCAGTGCCGGCGCGCATATTGACGTGCACCTGCCCGATGGGGTGATCCGGCAATATTCCCTGTGCAATTACCCCGAGGAACGTCATCGCTACCTGATCGGCGTGCTCAAGGACCCGGCCTCCCGGGGCGGCTCGCGCAGCCTGCACGAGCAGGTCCACGAGGGCACCCGCCTGACCATCAGCGAGCCACGCAACCTGTTCCCCCTGGCCCACGACGCGCGCCGCAGCCTGCTGTTTGCCGGTGGCATCGGCATCACTCCGATCCTGTGCATGGCCGAACGTCTGGCCCATGCGGGGGCCGACTTCGAACTGCATTACTGCGCCCGCGCCAGTGAGCGTGCGGCGTTTGTGCAGCGGCTCAAGGCGTCGCCGTTTGCCGAGCGGGTGTTCCTGCATTTCGATGAGCAGCCGCACACGGCCTTGAATGCTGCCCAGGTGCTGGCGGCGCCCGCAGACGACGTGCACCTGTATGTCTGCGGCCCTGGCGGGTTCATGCAGCATGTGCTCGACAGCGCACGCGCACAGGGCTGGCAGGAAGACTGCCTGCACCGCGAATACTTTAGCGCGGCACCGGTGGACAGCAGCCTCGACGGCGGCTTTTCGGTGAAGCTCGGCAGCAGCGGCCAGGTCTTTGAAATCCCCGCCGACAAGACCGTGGTCCAGGTTCTGGAAAGCCACGGTATCGAGATTGCCGTGTCCTGCGAACAGGGGATTTGCGGCACCTGCCTGACCCGTGTGCTGGAGGGCATACCGGAGCACCGCGACCTGTTCCTCACCGAGCAGGAACAGGCGCTGAATGACCAGTTCACGCCCTGCTGTTCACGCTCGAAGACCCCGCTGCTGGTGCTCGATATCTGACAGGTGTCACGACGCGGGCAAAATCACCTTCATGCGCGCGGCGGCGGTGGCTGAGCTGAAGATCTCGGCATAGCGCAACGTCGCATTGGCGTGCTCACGCATGATGGCTTCGGCCCGCGCGCCCTGGCGATTGACCAGGGCGTCAAACACCGAATGGTGCTGCATGTGGGCATAGTTGAAGCGTCGGTACTCGCGGGCCATGTCCTCGCGATCCACCGCCAGCGCGGTCACCGAGGCGAACGGCAGGTGATCATTGCGGGCCAGCGCGTCGGCGATCGCCGGGTTGTGGCTGCCTTCGACGATGACCTGGTGAAAGCGCATGTTCAGGTCGTGATAGACCTCAAGGTCATCCTCGGTCACGTAGCCCTTTTCGAACAGTTGATCGCCTTCCACCAGGCAGTGCTCCAGCGCCGCACGTGCCGCATCGGATAAACCCAGCTCGGCGGTCTGACGCGCTGCCAAGCCCTCAAGCACGCCACGCACTTCGACGGCGCCGGCAATGTCGCTGGGGCTGACCGAACGCACCTGATAGCCGCGCCCGCCAAACGGCACCAGCAGTCCTTCCTGTTCGAGGGTACGAAAGGCCATGCGCACGGGCATGCGTGACACGCCGAACAACTGCGCCGTGGGAATCTCCATCAGCCGCTCGCCCGCCGCCAGCTCCCCGCTGGCAATCATCTTGCGCAGTGCAACCAGCACCAATTGACCGGGTTTACTCATCCAGGCAACTTCCAGAAAACGTGAGCCGCCATGGTACCGCAAGTAGTACCGCAAGCACCTGGCCGCGTCAGATGAACGCCAGCGCTGCCCGTGCCCCGTCTATGGCGCCCAGGTGCTGGGCCAGCCGCGACGGCAGGTAATCGAAAAAGAACCCGGCGCTTTGCAGCTTGGCGGCACGCAGCGGATCGTCTTCGCGCAGTGCCCTGGAGACCCGCGCGGCCCGCGCCCAGGCAAAGGCCAGCAACGCGACGCCACAGAGCTGGAGGAAATCCGGCGCCGCCCGATAGGGGTATTCACTGTCCTCGTGCGCCCGTTCACGGATGGCGCTCACCACACGGGCCAACGTGTCGCACAGGCTACCCAACGCACCGCAGTAGCCTGCGCATTCGACATACTGTCCGCCCTGCCCGGCCTCGGCGCGCAACTCGGCCAGCAGCAGGCCAAAGGCCCGGCCCTCATCCCCCAGCACCTTGCGCAGCAACAGGTCATTGGCCTGGATCTCGTTACTGCCCTCGTAGATCATCGCGATACGGCTGTCGCGCAGGGTTTGCTCGATGGCGAACTCGGTGACGTAGCCGTAACCGCCGAACACCTGCAGCGCATGGCTGGCCTGGCGAAAACCCTGTTCGGTGAAAAACGCCTTGATGATGGGCGTCAGCAACGGCGCCAACTGCGCGGCCGACGAGTGCTGGTCATGCTCGGCCTGATCAAGCAGGTGCGCCGCCCAATAGCCGATGGCGCGCATGCCCTCGCTGGTGGTGCGCAGCTCCAGCAACACGCGGCGCATGGCCGGGTGATAACGGATCGGGTCAGCCGCTTGGGCGACCACCTCTTCCGGTCTTGACGGCGCACGCATCTGCAAGCGTTCGGCGGCGTACTGGCGAGCGTTCTGCCAAGCCGCCTCGACATGCCCCAGGCCTTGCAGGCCCACATGCAGGCGCGCCGAATTCATCATCACGAACATCGCCGCCAGGCCGCGATTGGGCTCTCCGATCAGCCAGCCCTGGGCGGCGTCGAACACCAGGGAACAGGTGGCGCTGCCCTTGATGCCCATCTTGTGTTCGATGCCATCGCAGTGCACGCCATTGGCCTGGCCATCGTCCAGGTGCTTGGGCACCAGGAACAGTGAAATGCCACGACTGCCCGGTGGCGCATCGGGCAGGCGCGCCAGCACCAGGTGCAGGATATTGGCCGTGAGGTCGTGCTCGCCGCCGGAGATAAACAGCTTGCTGCCGCTGAGGCGATAACTGCCATCCGCCTGGGGCTGCGCGCGACAGCGCAGCAAGCCGACATCGCTGCCGGCCTGGGACTCGGTCAGGCACATGGTGGGCAAGGCCTGGCCACTGACAATGTCGGGCAGGTAGCGCGCCTGCAACCACGGAGCGGCATGGGTCTTGAGGCACAGGTAGGCGCCGTGGGCGATCCCGGTGTACATGGCCCAGGCGTGGTTGCTGGCGTAGAGCATCTCTTGCAGCGCCGCATCGAGCAGTTGCGGCAAGCCCTGCCCGCCCTGCTCCTCGGCACACGCCAGCGCCGGCCAGCCACCGTCGACATAGGCGCGATAGGCCTCGACGAAGCCGTCCGGGGTGCTGACCCGGCCCGCCTGCCAGCGGCAGCCCTGGCGATCACCGCTGCTATTCAACGGCGCCAGTACGCCCTGACTGAAGCGTGCCGCCTCCTCCAGCACCTGTAGCGCCAGCGGAAGGTCCAGGGCCGCGAACGCCGGGTGGCGCTGCCAGGTATCGGGCGCCTGCAACCAGTGCTCAAGGACAAATTGCATATCGCGCAGGGGCGCCTCATAGCTCCACATCGGGACACCTCATCGGATAAAAAACCATCAAGCGCGGTAGACAGGGTTCTCGATCAGCAACGCCATGCCCTGCCCGCCGCCCACGCACGCTGCGGCAATCCCGTAGCGCAAGTTGTGCTGGCGCAGCTGTCGGGCCAGGGTCATCACCAGGCGCAGGCCGGTGGCGGCCAGGGGATGCCCCAGGGCAAGCGAGCCGCCCTGGACGTTGAGGCGGGTGCTGTCCAGCTCCAGTTCATGGGCCACCGCCAGTACCTGGGCGGCCTGGGCTTCGTTGATCTCGAAGCGGCCGATGTCACCCAGGTTCAACCCGCTGCGTTGCAGCAGCAGGCGGATCGCCGGTGCCGGGCCGATGCCCATGAACTCGGGGGCCACACCGACCACCGCGCTGGCCAACAGCCGCGCCAGGGCCGGACGCGTGCAGGCCGAGGCACGCCCCACCAAAGCCGCCGCCGCACCATCGACCACCGCGCAACTGTTGCCGGCGGTTTGCACGCCGCCAGCATGCACGGCGCGCAAGCGTGCCAGGGCGTCAAGGTCGGTGGGACGTGGGTGGCTGTCGGCGCTGACGGCACTGGCCCGACGCGCCAGGCTGATGCCCCTCGGCTGGTACCCCTCAAGCTCGAACACCTGGTTATCGACCGTGACGATTTCTTCCGCCCACGCGCCGTCACGTTGCGCCTGCAAGGCACGCTGATGGCTGTCGCAGGCGTGGCGGTCCACGGCCTTGCGGCTCAGGCCATAACGGCGCGCCAGGTTGTCGGCGGTGGCGATCATGTCCAGGCCGGGGGCCGGGTCGTACAGGGCCTCCCAGAGAAAATCCTTGAATTGCACCTCGCCGCCGAGTCGAAACCCATCCCGATGGGTGTAGGCCGCAATCGGGTTGCGCGACATGGATTCACTGGCCACGCACAGGGCCAGTTGCACCTCGTCGCACACCTGTTCAGCGGCCTGGCGCAGCAGCTCGAAACCGGTGGCGCAGATGCGCTGCACCCCCAGTGCCGGGACCGCTTGCGCCACCCCGCTGTACAAGCCGATATGCCGTGGCAGCAAGTAGGCATCGAAACTGGCCTGGGCCATGGAGCCGGCCAATACGCTGTCCACCGCCTGGGGGTCGATGCCGGCCCGCGCCAACACTTCACGGCCGACCTTGATGCCCAGGTCGATGGGCGACACCTGGGACAGTGCGCCGCCAAGGTCGACCCACGGCGTGCGCACCGCCTCGAAAATCGCCGCATCGGCAAACGCCGAGTACTGCCCGGCGCTGCTCAAGGCTTGGGCCCGGCGCGCAGGATCGTGGCCTCTTCGCCGCGATACAGCGCCTCGACCTTGGCCGCACGCCATTGCAGCACGGCGCGCTGGTTGATCGAACCCTTGTCGGTGATTTCCCCACGATCGATAGACGCTGGCTCGTCGAGCAGGGCAATCCATTCCAGGCGACTGGCATTGCCGGTGGCCTCGCGGTTGAGGCGCTGCAACCAGTCGCCGAACCACTGGCGTACCGGCGCGCTGGCCAGCACCTCAGCGTCGCTGGCGTCGGCACTCAAGCCGGCCAGCCGACGGCACTCGTAGAGCCGGGGGAATACCAGGGCGCCCAGGCATTCGCGGTCCGGCGCGGCAATCACCAGGTCCTGCACATAGGGCGCGCCGTCGAGCACGGCGCGATTGCGCAACGGGCCGACACTGACAAACACCCCGGAAGACAACTTGAAATCCTCGGCAATCCGCCCGTCGAACATCAGCCCCAATTGCGGTTGGTGCGGGTCGGCGAGCTTGATCGCGTCACCTGAACAGTAGAAACCCTGTTCGTCGAACACCGCGGCGGTTTGCTCCGGCGCCCGCCAATACCCCGGCATGATGTGCGGCCCGCGAAAGCGCCCTTCGAACTTGCCGTCCAACGGCACCAGGCGCACCTCGCAGCCCGGCGCAGGCAATCCGATATAGCCGGCCATGGACAACGGCCCGGTGGTGAAGGTGCAGGACGGCGCGGCTTCGGTCATGCCCAGCCCGGCCATCATGCGGATACGTTCACCGCAGTGCTGTTCGGCCACGCGGTCGAGGCGATCCCAGATACTTTGCGACAGGCCGGCGGCGGCGAAGAAGAACAGTTTCATCCGCGCAAAAAACCGTTCGCGCAACTCGGCGTCCTGTTCCAGGGCGTTGACCAATTCTTCCCAGCCCTTGGGCACCGTCAAATAGGCCGTGGGCGAAACCTCCTTGAGGTTGCGCAGGGTCTCGGCAAAGCCCTGGGCCGTGGGCTTGCCGTCGTCGAGGTAAAAGGTGCCGCCGTTGTAGAGCACGATGCCGACGTTATGGCTACCGCCAAACGTATGGTTCCACGGCAGCCAGTCCACCAGTACCGGCGGTTCCTCACCGAACACCGGGAATGTCTGCAACAGCATTTGCTGGTTGGCGCAGAGCATGCGCTGGGTGGTGACCACGGCCTTGGGCAATTTGGTCGAGCCCGAGGTGAAGAGAAACTTGGCGATGCTGTCGGGGCCGGTGGCCTGGAACGCCGCATCGGCCTCGGCGCCGCCCGGCGTTTGCAGCAGGCTGGCGAAGCTGACCTGAGTGCGCCCAGGCACGTGGCCGCGCACGCTGATCAGCGGGGTCTCGGCCGGCAAGACAGCGTCGATGGCGCGCTGGTAAGCCGCCGCATCGCTGACGAACACCAGCCCCGGTTGCAGCAGGTCGCACACATGCCGCAGCTTGGCAAAATCCTGGGACAACAACGAGTAGGCCGGCGATACCGGGCAGTAAGGAATACCGGCGTACATCGCGCCGAGGGCGACCTGCAAATGCTCGATGTCGTTGCCCGACAGCAATGCCAGCGGCTTGTGCGCCGAGAGCCCGTAACTCAACAGGCCCTGGGCAATCGCACGCACGCTGTCGAGCATCTCGCGGTAGCTGACCCGGCGCCAATCACCACCGGCCTGGCGGGCCGCGATAAACGTCTGCTCGGGGCGCACCTGGGCCCAATGCACCAGGCGATCGAGCAAGCGCGCCGGCAACTCGGCCAGGGGCTCGAGGGAGCGCATATGCAGCACGCCGTGTTCTTCAGTGACCGCCACCGGTGCGTGGCCGATGGAGACCTCGCGGTATCGCGGTGCGGGCTGGGGTTGCGGTCTGAATTCGGAACTCACAAGGGTGTCCTCCAGCAAGGCGGATCAACGCCGCCTTGTTATTGTTATGTCGCGACGCCTGCTCAGATCGGGTAATGCCGTGGCCCGTTCTGCAAGGTCACCCAGCGCAATTGCGTGAAGTGCTCGATCGAGGCCTTGCCACCAAAGCTGCCGTAGCCGCTGGACTTGACCCCGCCAAACGGCATCTGCGCCTCGTCATGCACGGTCGGGCCGTTGATATGGCAAATGCCCGACTCGACACGCTGGGCCAGGGCCAGTGCACGCCCGGTGTCACGGCTGAAGATCGCCGCCGAGAGGCCGAACTCGGAGTCGTTGGCCAGGCGCAGCAAGGCTTCATCCCCGTCACCGCGCAGCAGCACCGCCACCGGGCCGAAGGACTCTTCGCGGTACAGGCGCATGTGTTCGGTGACGCCATCGATCAGGGTCGGCTGCAGGATGCTGCCGTCCAGTTGGCCACCCACCACCAGCCGCGCGCCCTTGGCGAGGGCATCGTCGATCAGGGCCTTGATGCGTGTGCCGGCGCCGGCGTCCACCAGGGAACCCAGGACCGAATCCGCTGCAACGGGATCGCCCGCGCGCAGGGTCGCGACCTTGGCCGCCAGCTTGGCGGTGAACGCATCGGCGACCTTGGCATCGACAATCAGGCGCTCGGTGGACATGCAAATCTGGCCCTGGTTGAAATAGGCGCCAAAGGCCGCTGCCGCGACCGCAGCGTCGAGGTCGGCGTCGTCGAGCACCAGCAACGGCGCCTTGCCACCCAACTCCAGCAAGGCCGGCTTGAGGTGACGCGCCGAGAGTTCGCCGACAATCCGCCCCACATGGGTGGAGCCGGTGAAGTTGACCCGGCGCACGGCCGGGTTGGCGATCAGCCGCTCGACAATCGCAGCGGCATCCGCCGGGGCATTGCTGATGACGTTGACCACGCCATCGCCGAGGCCGGCGTCCTGCAACACCTGGCCAATCAGGCGGTGCACCGCAGGACTTAATTCCGAGGCCTTGAGCACCACGGTATTGCCGCAGGCCAACGGCATGGCGATGGCACGTGTGGCGAGGATCACCGGGGCATTCCACGGCGCGATGCCCAGTACCACGCCGCAAGGCTGACGCAAGGCCATGGCGAAACTGCCGGGAACGTCGGAGGGGATCACTTCACCGGTGATCTGGGTGGTCATCGACGCCGCTTCGCGCAGCATATTGGCCGCCAGGCGCACGTTGAAGCCATACCAGTTGGCCATGGCGCCGGTCTCGCCGGCGGCGGCAATGAATTCGGCGCTGCGCGCCTGCAATTGCTCGGCAGCCTTGAGCAAGCGGGTGCGGCGTTCGTTGGGCGCCAGCGCGGCCCACGCGGGGAACGCGGCGTGGGCGGCCGCTACGGCGGCGTCGGCATCGTCCAGGGTCGCGGCGGCCACCCGCGAGACCACTTCACCGGTCACCGGGTTGCGACGCTCGAAGGTTCGACCGTCACGGGCGGGGCACGACTGGCCGCCGATCAACAGGGGCACGTCCAGCATGGTGATTCCTCTTTATTGTCTTTATCGGGAATACGTTCAAGCAGGGTACAACGGCGCGGCCAGGCGGCCGCGCCCTTCAGCGTTTATACGCCTGCAGGCCAGGCTTGATGCTCTTGTCGTCGAGGAACTGTTTCATGCCCTGCTCGCGACCGCCTTCGGTGTCGAGCAGGCGCGACTGATCGAGCTTGGCGTAGAGGTAATCCTCGTTCTGCTCCCAGGTCAATTCGCGGCAGCGCTTGAAGCCATGCTTGGCGGCACGCAGCACCACCGGGTTTTTCTCCAGCAGGTTGCGCGCCAGTTCGATGGTCACTTCGCGCAGTTGAGCCAGCGGCACGCTTTCGTTGACCAGGCCCATTTCGGCGGCTTTCTGCCCGCCAAAGGTCTTGCCGGTCATGATGTAGTACAGCGATTGGCGATGGCCCACGGTGTCGGCCATGGCCTTGCTCACCAGGTTGCCCGGCGGGATGCCCCAGTTGATTTCCGAGAGGCCGAAGGTCGCTTCGTCCGCACAGATCGCCAGGTCACAGGCCACCAGCGGGCTGAAACCACCGCCGAAGCACCAGCCATTGACCATGGCGATGGTCGGCTTGGCGTACATGCGCAGCAGTTTCCATTGCCATTGCGAGGCTTCGCGGCGGATTTTTTCCTGGAGGATTTCCGGGCCGGCGTCCACTTCGCGGAAGTATTCCTTGAGGTCCATGCCAGCGGTCCAGGCTTCGCCCGCGCCGGTCAGGACCAACACGCCAGCGGCAGGGTCCTGCTCCAGGGTTTCGAGGACGTCGATCATTTCCCGGTTCAGGGTCGGGCTCATGGCGTTGCGTTTTTCCGGGCGATTGAGAATGACCCAGGCGATGCCTTCTTCGATCTCAACCTTGACGGTGGTCCAACGGCCTTCGTAATTGCTCATGGCGGTACGCTCTTGTTCTGGGTTTGAAGATGATTCGAAATTAAACCGCAAATATAGTTATGTCAATTAACTATTAATCTGGATAACCAATATTTTTTTGCGGTAAAACCTGCGTTTTTCAGGCGTTGTGAAAAGCCGGCATAGCCATGGCTCGCCAACCTCGGCAAACTAGATAGCCTTCTTAACCTCCACCTTTTGAGGATTGCACTGTTAATGGCCAAGCCTTCCAACCTCGCCGACGCCAGCCAGGCCCTGCCCGATAACGCCGACGTACGCGCGCCGCTGGATTCGGCCCTGGACGATCTGATCGGCTACGCCATGCGCCGCGCCCAGCTCAAGCTGTTCCAGAACCTGATCGGCCGGCTGTCGGACCACGACCTGCGCCCTGCGCAGTTCTCGGCCCTGGCGATCATCGAGCAGAACCCCGGGCTGATGCAGGCCGATCTGGCCCGCGCACTGGCCATCGAGCCGCCCCAGGTGGTGCCGTTGCTGAACAAGCTGGAAAGCCGCGCCCTTGCCGTGCGCGTACGCTGCAAGCCGGACAAGCGCTCCTACGGGATCTTCCTCAGCAAGAGCGGCGAAACCCTGCTCAAGGAACTCAAGGCGATCGCCGCCCAGAGTGACCTCGACGCCACGGCCGCCCTCGACGGCCAGGAACGTGAAGAGCTGCTGCGCTTGCTGAAGAAGGTCTACCAGGACTGATCGGCCTACCAGAGCGCCACGGTGTAGAGCACCAGGAAACGGGTCTGGTTTTCATCGCGAAACGCCGCGCCGCTGGGGAAGTCATTGCGGTAGATCGACTTGCGCGCCATGAACCCGACGTTCTTCAGCGGACCATCCTGGATCACGTAGCCCAACTCCATCTGGAACTCGCGCTCCTTGCGATCCTCGGCGTTGAAAGCCGCCAGTTCGATGTTGTCGCCGCGCACATAGCGCAGCCGACTCTTGAGCCCCGGCACACCCGCTGCGGCGAAGTCATAGTCATAGATGGCCTGCCAGGTGCGCTCCTTGGCGTTGAGAAAGTCCGAGCTCATGGTCAGTTCGCTCATGCCCATCAACTCAGTGCCAGAGATATAGGGGGTGGCCGTCTCCCCGCTCGAGTGCATGTAGCCAAGGCTGACGCGATGGCCGCCAAGGCGGTAGCCGAACAGGGCTGAAAGGTTGCGGTTATCCACCTTGCCCGCCTTGGCACTGCCATCCTCGCGACTGAAAAAGCTGCGCAGGTCGCTGGTGAGCACGCCATCTCCCAACGGCAGGTTGTGCAGCAACGCCAGGGTGTCCTGCTGGTAGAGGTCCGCGACCTGGGAGTGATAGACGCGCAGGCTGAGGTCTTTGTTGACCTGATAGTCACCGCCCACATACGCCAGGTGCGACGTGGTGGCGGTGGCGTTGAAACGCCGGTTGGGCGAGGCGATGGTCATGGCCTGGTAGTCGGTGGAGTCGCGTTTGTTGATGCGGTCGATGTAGCCGGTGTTGAGGGTCAGGCCATCGATGTCCTTGGAACTCAAGGTGGTGCCGCGAAAGGTTTGCGGCAGCAGGCGCGACGGGCTGGCAAAGGCGAACGGCAGGAAGATCGACACATCGCCGGCCTTGACCGTGGTTTGCGCAAACCGCAGCTTGGCGGTCGGGGCCAGGCGCGAGTACTCATCGGCGGCGCGCTTGTCGCTGGCCGACACCGGCAACAACTCGGTGCCACTGCGGTCCGGCGACGAGTCGAGTTTGACCCCCATCAACCCGCGCACATCCAGGCCAAAGCCCACCGGGCCCGGGGTGTAGCCCGACTCCAGGTTGAGGATGAACGCCTGGGCCCATTCCCGTGCGGCGGTCTTCGCCCCGTCGTCCTTGTAGTCGCGGTCCAGGTAGTAATTGCGCAGGGTCAAGGTGCCGTGACTGTCGTCGATAAAGCCTGCCGCCCACAACGGAGTGGGCAACACGCTCAAGGCCAGGCATGCCATGAGCAGGCGTGGAGTGGTGTTCGACACACAGGCGACGGGCGCCGCTGCAACGGCGTGCTCCATAGGGAGTTCTGGCATGTTCGATGTCCATTTTTTGTTGTTGTTTTTGGGGTGACACACGCTTGGCCGGGTCGGCTTCGCGAGCCAAGAATGGAAACAGCCGGCGCCGCCCGTCAACCGCAACTGAGCGATAATCGAACATTAATAAAACTATCTATTTTTTAGTTGCGCATGGATCAATATATTAAGCCTTTGAATTAAAAGTATTTATTCATGATTTTTGGTCAATTTAATCTACGATTCATTTTTTAGTTATCTTTGTTATCTTAATCCCCAGCAGCCACTCAAGCTCGCCACCACAACAAAAACAACAACAATGAGGTTTGCCCATGGACAGTCCATCGCGTCGTTCGACGCTGACTATTGCGTTGTGCTTTATCGTTGCGCTGATCGAGGGGTTCGATCTGCAAGCTGCCGGCACTGCCGCCGCCGGGTTACGTCAAACGTTCGCCCTGGATCCGAAGATGCTCGGCTGGGTGTTCAGCGTCGGCATCATCGGCCTGCTGCCGGGGGCGTTCTTCGGCGGCTGGGTCGCCGACCGCATCGGGCGCAAGAAAATCCTGGTGGGTGCCGTGCTGCTATTCGGGCTGTTTTCCCTGAGCACCGCGTTTGTCGACAGCTACGCCAGCCTGTTGCTGGTGCGCTTTCTCACCGGCCTGGGCCTGGGCGCCGCGTTGCCCAACCTGATCGCGCTGTGCGCCGAAGCGGTGAGCGAACGCAACCGGGGCACGGCCATCAGCGTGATGTACTGCGGGGTGCCGCTGGGTGGCGCATTGGCCGCGGTGGTGGCGATGTTTTCCAGTGAGCACTGGCAGACCACCTTTATCATCGGTGGCCTGGCGCCGTTGCTCGCCGTACCGTTGATGATCCTGCTGCTGCCGGAGTCCAGCGCCTTTCGCCAACAGCGCGACACCACCCCTGGCGCCCGCCCCTCCACCGGCCAGGCGCTGTTCGGCGAAGGTCGCGCCCGCACCACGTTGGCGTTGTGGCTCAGCTATTTCTTCACCCTGACCGTGATGTACATGCTGCTTAACTGGCTGCCGTCGCTGTTGCTGGAGCAAGGTTTCAGCAAACCCCAGGCGGGCATGGTACAGATGCTCTTCAATATCGGCGGCGCCCTCGGCTCGCTGCTCGGCGGCGTGCTGCTGGACCGCTGCAATGCCGTCAAAGTGGTGCTGGGTGTGTATGCCGGGTTGCTGGCGGCATTGGCCGGAGTCGGGTTGTCGGTGGGCATCGTGCCCATGGCCATCGCCGGTTTTGCCGCCGGCCTGTTCGTCATGGCCGCGCAGTTGGTGCTGTACGCATCGGCACCGCCCTCCTACCCGACCTCGGTACGCGCCACCGGTGTCGGTGCCGCGGTGGCCGTCGGCCGCCTGGGTTCGGTGGCCGGGCCGCTGGCGGCCGGGCAACTGCTCGCCGCCGGCGCCGGCACCGCCGGGGTACTGCTGGCGACCTCCCCCGGGGTGGTGATTGCCGCACTGACCATCATCAGCGTGATGGTGCGTACGGCGCCCACTAGAACTTATGCAGCCAATTGAGCACCATTTTGTTGCCCTCGGTACGGTTCTCCGCCTGCTGTTCAAAGTAGGCGTTTACCGATAGCACGTCTTCCTTGCTGAACGCATAGACCAGGCCTGGGCCCATGGCCCAGACCTTCTCCCGGCGCCCGCTCACGGCGTGCCCATCGACCTGGGTGTCGGTGATCTGCTTCAACCAATAGCCGTTGACCCCCACGCTCAGTTGCTGGCTCACGGCATATTGCAGGGTCAGGTTGGCATGCAACGCCTGCCCGGCCTGGGTATCGGAAACATCTCCAAAACCTGCCTGCGGATCATCATTCTTGCCATTCCACAGGTACATGAAACGCCCGCTCGCCGACCACTTCGGGCTGAACCAGTACGTCGCCGCGTAATACGGGTTGAATGACCAGAAGTTGCTGCCTGGGTTGATCGAGCGCTTGCGGTCATAGGCACCCACCGGCACCGAGATATCGGCTTCGATACGTTGGGTCAGCAGTGGGCTGCCATCGGCGCGGCTCAGGGTCGGCAGTTGCAGGAAGGGCCCCACAATCACATCACCAAAGCCGGCGCGGGAACTCAGCGCCGCATTGTTCAAGCCATCGTCGACGTCCACATGGGCCAGGGAGGTGTTGATCAGGGTGATTCCCGGCATCGCGCCATTGGCCAGGGGTTGGCCGACGTAGATGATCTGCGTGGTAGGCGCCACCACTTCCACGTCCTGCTTGGGCAACGCCAGCTTGTTGCCGTTGGCATCATTGAAGCGGCTGGCCCGGGAGTACGTCAGGTATTCCTCCAGGTACCAGCCCGGGCCGGCCGGGGCCGGTGAGCCGTCGTAGAAACTGGTGCTGCCGAGGTTGAGTCCGGGCAAATCATAAGCGTAAGCAGTCGATGTCAGTGCGACAAACGTCGTGGCCGCAACCGTCCGCAAGATAGGCTTGAGCATCTTGTATGTCCTGTATTTTTGTTGTTGTTCAAGACCCCCGGCACGGTGGATCCGCGCCGGGGTTTACCGCTGGTGCAACCCCTACACGTAGGTCGCCGCCAACCCACCGTCCACCGGTAGATTGACCCCGTTGACCCAGCGCGCGGCGTCCGAGCAGAGGAAGGCAATCACCGCCGCCACCTCATCGGCCAGGGCCGGACGGGTCATGCGCTGGCTGTCCGCAGCCACCCGCTCCGGCCCGAGCATGCTGACGAAATCGCCGAGAATCGGGGTAAACACCGGCCCCGGCGCAACGCAGTTGAGGCGCACCGAATGATCGCGAAACCAGCCTTGGGATTGCTGGAAGCTCCACACGATCAGCGCCTCCTTGAAGTACTGATAACAGCTGGCCTGCGCCACCGGATTGGCCGCCAGCCACTGCTGCCCAGCGTCGAAGCTGTGCGTCGCGGCCAGGGCCTTGTGCAGCTCCAGGCGTTGCGGCCATTGCGCGCCGAGCACCGAGGCGACATTGACGATGCTGCCGCCCGCCGACATGCGCGGCAGCAGCGATTGGGTCAGGTGCCGCAACCCCAGGTAATTGACCGTGGCCACCGCTTGCACGGGCGCGGTACCGGGCACGCCGGCAATGTTGCACAGCCCATCGACCCGTGCGGGCAGGCGTGCCACCAGGGCATCGATGCTGGCCGGATCGCCCAGGTCAGCCTGGAAGAAGCCATCCAGGCTCAGTTGCGGTTCATGGCGATCAACGCCGATCACCGTCGCGCCCTGGAAACGCGCGAGCCTTGCCAGCTCGGCACCAATGCCCGAAGCGACACCGGTGACGATCAAGGTTTTGTTGTGCAGGTTCATGTTCAAGCCCTCTTATTTTTGTATAGGCATGGGTAAATCAAATCGATGCGCCGGGATTCAGAACGGATAGGCAGGCGGGGTGTTTTTCACCGTGACCCACTGCCACTGGCTGTACTCGTCCCAGTCGGCCGGCCCGCCCACGCTGCCGCCATTACCGGAAGCGCCGCGCCCGCCAAAGGGGTTGATGCATTCGTCGGCGACGGTCTGGTCGTTGATGTGCAGCAGGCCGCAGTCAAGCCGCTCGCCGATGGCCATGGCGCGCCCGACCGACGGTGAAATGATGGCGGCCGAAAGGCCGTACTCGGTGCGGTTGGCCAACTCGATGGCCTCCTCGTCGGTGGCAAAACTGACCACCGTGGCCACGGGACCGAAGATTTCATCCTCAAACGCGCGCATCCCTGGGCGCACGCCGCTGAGCACGGTGGGCTGGTAGAACAACCGGTCGTATTCGCCACCTGCCTCCAACCGCGCGCCCGCTTGCAGGCTGTCGCTGACGATCTCGTGCACGCGCTGCAATTGCCGTTGGTTGATCAATGGGCCGAGCGCGGCTTCACCGCGGGCGGCATTGCCCACGGTGAGCGCCCGGGCCTTGTCCACCAACTTGCGCGTGAGGCGTTCGGCGATGGATTCATGCACGAGAATCAAGCCGGTCGCCATGCAGATTTGCCCCTGGTGCAGCCAGGCGCCCCAGGCGGCATTGCTCGCGGCCAGGTCGAGGTCGGCGTCTTCGAGAATGATCAACGGGTTTTTGCCGCCCAGTTCCAGCGCGACTTTTTTCAGGTGTCGGCCGGCCACTTCGGCAACTTTACGCCCCGCCGCCGTGGAGCCGGTGAACGCGATCATCCGCACATTCGGATCGCGGCACAGCGCCTCCCCCGCCGGCGCGGCACCGGGCAATACCTGCAGCAGGCCCTTGGGCAAGCCCGCCTCCTCGAACAGACGGGCGATGAGAAAACCGCCGCTGACCGGGGTCTGCGGATCGGGCTTGAGCACCACCGCATTGCCCGCCGCCAGCGCCGGGGCCACCGAGCGCAGCGACAGGATCAGCGGGAAATTGAACGGCGAAATCACCCCAACCACGCCATGGGGCTGACGCCGGGCATAGGACAGCCGCCCTGCTTCACTGGGCAGCACCAACCCGTGAGGTTGGGACAACAGCCCCGCCGCCTGATGCAGCAGCACAATTGCTTCGCGTACTTCGTGCTCGCCCTTGAACAACGCGCCGCCGGTTTCCCGCGCGACGTACAGCGCCAGCTCGGCAAAGGACTGCTGGGCCAAGTCCGCCGCCTTGCGAAACACCTCGGCACGCTCCCGTGGGCCGAGCGCAGCCCAGGCCGGCTGGGCCAGGGCCGCGCTGCGGCAGGCGACGGCGATGTCAGCCGGATTGGCCATGGCGCAACGCATCAGGGGTTCGCCGGTGGCAGGTTCGATCACCGGGATCACGGATCCCGAAGCGGGTATCCAATCGCCGTTGAACAGGCATTCGGACGCAATGGCCCGCTGTAGAAAGTGGGTGGTTTCAGACACTGACATGGCAACTCCCGGTTCTTGTAATTGTCATCGCCTGCACAGTGTGCAAACGCCGCATCTAGCCTTGAGCAAAGGCTGTGCCGCTTGCACGCAACGACGCCGACCTACCGCGTCGAAGGCTCTGGAACGGGGCCTGCCACGCGCCGTTCAGACCTCACCCACCGATCACCTGTAAAAACCGGGGCCTTGCCACTTGTTCAATTGATAAGGTTATGTTTAATAACTATCTGAGCAGTTTCTCATATCGATCACTCGCTTTGCAGGGGCATAACAATGACTAATCCCCCCAGCGCGCTGCCCGACGACCGGGTGGCCAACGCGCCCTACCATCCGCGCGGTGACAGCCGCCAACTCAGTGACAGCAGCTCGCCCACCCCGGCGGAACTGACCGACTGCCTGTTCTTTTCGCCCGAAGACGGGCGTATCTGGCTCAACGATCAACGCATGCTGTTGCTGCACAGTTCGTCGTTCGGCGCCCTGCGCCGGGAAGTCATCGAGCGCCTGGGGCTGGAGCAGGCACGCGGCCTGTTCACCCGCACCGGTTATGCCTCCGGCGCGCGGGATGCGCGGTTGATCCGCGAACGCTGGCCACAGGCGGATGCCGCCGCGGTGTTTCGTGCCGGGACCCACCTGCACACCCTGGAAGGCATGACCAAGGTTGAACCGCTGCACTTCAAGTTCGATGCCGATTCGGGCTTCTATGAAGGCGAGTTCCTCTGGCACCACTCCTGCGAGGCCGATGAACATGTGAGTGCCTACGGCATCGGCCAGGACCCGGTGTGCTGGACTGAAACCGGCTATGCCATCGGGTTTGTCAGTGGCCTGTTCGGGCAAATGGTGATTTTCCGCGAAGTCGAATGCCGGGGCATGGGCCACCGCAGCTGTCGGGTGATCGGCAAGACCGCCGAGCAATGGGGTGACGTCGAGCAGGACCTGCGCTACCTGAATGTGTCCCAAGCCGTCACCCACCCTGCCGCCCCCACGCTCGCCAATCCGCTGCGCAGCGGCGGCGGCATCAGCCAGCCACAGCCGTTGGTAGGCGCCAGCGCGGCGTTCAACGCGGCGATGCAAGCCCTGCAACGGGTCGCGCTGACCCCGGCAACGGTGTTGATCAGCGGCGAGTCCGGGGTCGGCAAGGAGATGTTTGCACGCCAGTTGCACCAGCTCAGTCGCCGCCATGACAGCCCGTTTGTGGCGCTCAATTGCGCCGCCATCCCGGACAACCTGATCGAGGCCGAGCTGTTTGGTGTTGAACGCGGCGCGTACACCGGCGCGACGCACTCGCGCCCTGGACGGTTCGAGCGGGCCCAGGGCGGCACGCTGTTTCTGGATGAAATCACCAGCCTCAGCCTGGGCGGGCAAAGCAAGCTGCTGCGGGCCTTGCAGGAACGGGAAATCGAACGGGTCGGCGGGGTGCGCGGGATCAAGGTGGATGTGCGCGTGGTGGCCGCCACCAATATCGACCTGCGTAAAGCCGTGGCCGACGGCAGCTTTCGTGAAGACCTGTTCTACCGCCTGAATGTCTACCCCATCGCCCTGCCCCCGCTGCGCGAACGCCGGGACGACATCCCGCTGCTGATCAACGCGTTCCTCACGCGCTTCTGCCAGGAATACGCCAGAACGCCGGTGGGCCTGACCATGCGCGCGCTGAAGGTGTTGCTGCGCTATGACTTCGCGGGCAATGTGCGCGAGCTGCAAAACCTGATCGAACGCGGCCTGATCGCCAGTGACGAAGGCCAGGCCATTGACCTGGTGCACCTGTTTCGCAACGAACCGATGCCCGCCGCGCCCTATGGCCTGGACGATCACGGCAGCCTGTCAAACACTGCGCCAGTGCCCCGCCCTGCGCTGCTGGACACCCTTGGCCAGTTGGACCAAGGGTTTTCCATCGACGGCCTGGAGTCACGCCTGATCAATGAAGCACTGCAACAAAACGCCGGCAACCTGGCCGCCGCCGCCCGGCTCGTGGGGCTCAGCCGTGCTCAATTCGCCTACCGGTTGAAGAAGCATCAGCGGCAAATCCCTTGAATGGCAATTAGTGCTTTAAAAGCTTTACCCAATTAAGTATTTTGCAGGGATACCGGGGCGACAAGCGCCCCTCTTTTTACTCGTGACAAGGATCTCCTGTGAGCGGACTGCGTGAACGTCAGAAAGCCGAACGCCGGCAAGCTATCAGCAAGGCCGCGATCGAGCTGTTTGAGCGCCAGGGTTTCCAGAACACCACCATCGAACAGATCGCCAGCCAGGCCGGGGTGTCGCCGCCGACGGTGTTCAAGTACTTCGGCAACAAGCAGGAAATCATCCTGGAAATCCTGCACCACGCCGATCAACGCGCGATCATCGACACCCGCAGCCGGATCCACGAAATCGACGACCCGGTCGAAGCGCTCTGCCACCTGGAACGTCTTCTTACCGGCTATGCACTGGAAGTCATGCACCCCAGCCTGTGGCGTGAACTGCTGCCGCTGATCCTGTTCGGCGGCAGCAATGGACTGCCCGAAGGCTATCGGGCCATGAACGATGCGCTCAGGGCCGAGATCAGCGAATTGCTGCGGGAATTGCAACAGGCCGGCAAGCTGCGCCCGCAACTCGATGTGGAATTGGCCGCGTTCCTGTTGAACGATTATTCGCACCTGCAACTGTTCCGGCTGGTGAACCAGGAACACCCGGATATCGACGCACACTCGATGCAGGTCAGGCGTATCACCGAGTTGCTGTTCTACGGCATGCAGGCCTGAGAGCTTGCAGGGTCGGGCCTCAGTAAAAGCGATAGCAACGAATCACCACCTGGTCGGCGCACGGGTAATGCACCAAGCCGATAAAACTTGAACGGGTGAGCCAGTCCAGCCGCCCCTTGGGCACCTGGAACACCGGCGTACAGGTGCAGCGGTACTCCGTCTCAGGAATCGGCCATTGGCCGTCGCGCTCCAGTTGGCGTCCGTACTCAGTCATGCTCAGCACACCCCGGTTACGGATGTTGATCACCTCGCCTTCGTCGGTCCTCACGCTGTAGCGGGCATCCAGTTGACCGATGCCATCGGGGCGCAAAAGAAAGCAATCTTCTCCGCCCGCCAGGACCTGGCCGCTGATGCCGACCCCATCGAAATCCCCGCCCACAATCGGGTAATTGCAACGCAGGCCTTCAACGCTGTCGCCCAGCATCACGCCCGGCCCTATCGCGACGCGAAGGATCAGCACCCGCTGCAAGTTGGGGGCAATGTCCATCCGTTCAGTCATGGCAAGCTCCAAGCCCGGCGCGCACGCACCGGGCCACACTGATCAGCGGTTGCTCTTGATGGCGGTCCAGGTGCGGGTACGGATGCGCTCCGCGGCAGCCGGGATCGGCTCCAGGGCGAACAGGGTCTTGCGCGCTTCGTCCGGCACATACATGTTCGGGTCGTTGCGGATGCTGGCGTCCACCAGCGCAGTGGCGTCCTTGTTCGGGTTGGGGTAGCCGATCTTGTTGCTGATGCGCGCAATCACGTCCGGGCGCAGGATGTAATTGATGAACGCATGGGCCTCCGCCAGATCGGGGGCCTTGGCCGGGATCGTCATCACGTCCGACCACATCGGCGCGCCTTCCTTGGGCAGTGCCATCTCGACCTTGACGCCCTTGCCGGCGGCATCTGCCAGTCGTGTGGCCAGTGCGACACCGCCGGACCAGCCCACGCCCACACAGATATCACCGTTGGCCAGATCCATGCCGTAGCGCGACGAGTTGAAGTAACTGACGTAAGGGCGAATCTTCATCATCAGGGCCTGGGCTTGTACATAGTCCTCGCGCTTCTGGCTATTGGGGTCGAGGCCCTTGTAGTGCAAGGCAATCGGCAGGATCTCGTTGGCGGCGTCGAGAAAACCCACGCCACAACTGGCGAGCTTGGCGAGGTTTTCTTCCTTGAAGATGATGTCCCAGCTGTTCATCTGCACGTCAGGGCCGAGGGCTTTGCGCACCTTGTCGACGTTGTAGCCGATCAGCGTGGTGCCCCACAGGTAAGGCACGGCGTAACGATTGCCGGGGTCACCTGCGGTTTCCAGGGTTTGCATGAATTGCGGGTCCAGGTGCTGCCAGTTTGGCAACTGCTTGCGATCCAGCGGCTGCACGGCCCCGGCCGTGATCAAGCGTCCCAGGTTGGCGGAGCCGGGAAACACCACGTCATACCCGGAGTTGCCCGTCAGCAGCTTGGACTCCATGGTTTCGACGGTGTCGAACACATCGTAAACCGGGCGAATGCCGGTTTCCTCCTGGAAGCTATTGAGCACCTCGGGTGGCAGGTATTCGATCCAGTTGTAGATCCGTACGGTGCGTTCTTCAGCCAGGCAAAAACCACTGATGAGCAACGAGGCGACAGTGCCCAGCACGGTGTTACGCAAAAATCTGTTCATGATCAAAACACTCCAGCGCGGCCGCGATGGCTCGCAGCACTTAATAGCGGTAGGTGAAATACAGTTCCAGCGCACTGAACATCTGGTCGTTGCCGAACACCTGTTTGGCGGCGGCCAGTGGCTTGACCCAGTTGTAGGACAGCGACGTATAGAACGACGGCGTGGGTGTCCAGTCGAGGAAAACCACACTTTCGTCAGCAAAGCGCCGATCGCTGACCGGTGCGCCCATGTAGTTCTTCTCGTCCAGCCAGAACTGGTAGTGAATCGCGCCGAGGGTCAGGGTGTCGTTGAGGTGGGTCTTGAGGGAGAACTGCTGGACGTTTTCGTTGCTGTTGAACAGCAGGTAGTTGCCGACCACGTCCCCGACCAGCCAGGTGCTCCAGTCGACGAAGCCTTTGCTCAGTGGGTCCCAGGCTTTTTGCCGGTTGTCGGTGAGGTTGTCGTCTCCGGAAAAGCTCGCGTAGCGGTAGCCGAGGATCGGCGTCAGCGGCACGGTGCTGAAGGCGTAGTCGGCCTGGGCGTACCAGGCGCTGGCATCGTAGTCGACGCCCTCGCCGCTGCCGCGCTCCAGCGCGTACTCGGCATTCAGCGTCAGCGCCTGTACGCCGGGCACCTTGGCGTTGAGCGCCCGCAGGTTGTACACCTGCATGCCGTCCCGACGGCGCGGGAGCGTGCTGCCTCGGGGGCCAAGGGCATTGACCTTCATGGCCATGGCGCCGAGCGTCACCTGGTCATCGAGGTTGTAATCGAGGTTGACACCGGTCATGCGGAAGTCGCCCAAGTCATCATCGGTGCGCAAGGTGAAGGCCTGGGACTTCAGCGCGCCATGGTCCCAGGCGAGAATCGCCGAATCCTTGAACGCGGTTCGCGGGCCGAGCCAGTAGGCGCCATCCTTGTACTGGTCGAGGTTACCGTCCATGACGATGAACCCCGTACCGATCATGTAGTTCTGGCGGCCGGCGGTGAGCTTCCACTCGCCGGCGCGAAAACCGCCGTAGAGTTCTTCGGCTGCGACCTTGCCGTCGGAGCTGCGGCTGAAGCCACCCGCATCGCCATCGCCGAAGGTGCTCGCCGCCACCAGGGAACCGCCGGCCAGCAGGCTGAAATCCGGTTGCAACGCATACTCGAGCTTGACCCCCGGCTTTACGTAGACCTCTTGCCAGTTGATCCGGGCGCCGCCGTTTTTTCCGTTGCGCGCATCGACCTGGCCGCTGCCGAAGTTGACGCCACGGGTAAACAGCGTCGCCCCACCCGCCGTGAGATTGACTTCACCCTTGAGATCGCCGTCCTCAAAGGTGTAGCCCGCCAACGCGACGTGGGTGGTCAAGGGTAAGCCGAGCGCTAACAGCGCTCGAGAGAAACGCTTGGTGAAAACCATAAGAAGCTCCTGTGGAATTATTGTTGTTACAGGGCAGTCAATGGCGACGCAGAGCGCCGCCAACACCTGGGCAAGCCAGGTGAATAGAACGCAAGACTCTTATTTTTTGGGCGTGGGTCAGCGACTCAGGTGGGCAGCGATCGCGCGCAGCATGCGCACGCTGTCGTTATCGAACGGGCTGACCGCATCGGTGAGCGACGATTGCTTGACGATCACCACGCCGGACGGCTTATCGATAAACAGGTATTGGCCGTGGATCCCTCCGGCCATCAGGGCCTGGCTGTGGTCGTTGAACACGTACCACTGGCTGCGATAGGACGCACCCGGCGTCCAGCTGGAGAACTCGGCATTTTGCGCGTAGATCGCCGGATCAGCGCCGGCGGCGATACGGGCCACGGTCTCGGGCGACAGCAACTCAACGCCGTCCTGGCGACCGTCGTTGGCGAGCAGGCGACCGAAGCGCGCCATGTCTCTCAAAGTGGCACTGAAGCCCGCCCCGGCAACGTTACGGCCCCAGGGATCGGCCATGAAATAACCGTCGCGCTCGCAGCCCAAGCGCCCCCAGATCGCTTCCAGCATCTGACTGCAGGCCTTGCCCGAGGCACGTTCCATGACCCATGCCAGCACTTCGGTGGTTGCCGTCACGTAATGGAAAAAACCCCCGTGGCTGCCGCGCTTCTTGAGCGACGGCAAGTACTGGTACAGCGACTCGAACTGGGCGTATTGCGCCGGTGCCGGTTGAAAGCCGCAGGCATAACCATACTGCGAGCTCTCAGAGCGGGGATCGTCATACACCTCGCTGTAGTCGATGCCCACCGCCATGTCGAACAACTGACGCACCGTGGCATCACCAAACGCACTGCCCACCAGCTCAGGCACGTAGTACGCGGCGGGCAGCTCGGGTTTGAGCGTGCCGTTGGAAACCAGTTGTTCGCCGAGGGTGCCGATCAGTGACTTGGTCACCGAGAACATGATGTGCCGGTCATCCGCGCGCTGGCCGTTGAAGTAGCGCTCGAACAACACCGTGTCGCCCTGCATCACCAAAAAGGCATCGGTCTGGCTGGCCACAAGGTGTTCGATAACGCTGATGCTCAGCCCGCATTCGCTGTCGAAACACAGTTCGTCCAGCGCTTTGGGCGCTTCCTTGAGCTGAGCGGCAGGCCTTGAACCCGCCGCCACATCAATGGTGGGACGCAGCCGCGCCAAATGACGGAACCCCCACTGGCTGAAGGGCGCGCGCATCCAGTTGTGCCACGTTACTCGGTGTTTCGGCTCGGCCGGGAAGCCCTGCATCAGGACAGGAGCCACGCGCGCTGCCGGTGACGATTCATTGGCCTCGACGTAAAGAGTCGCCAGTACAGACGGGGTTTTAAGACTCATCGGGATAACCCTGAAGATGACTCTGCATGAGAGCAGATGCACAGGAATAATTATCCGATATTTTATTTTAGTCAATAAAACTTTTTACTCGTTAACCTTGAAATGAGTTGTACGACAACGCAATTCCATATGATAGGATTTCTCATGCAGCGGACGTTCGATTCGCTGCACCAGTGGCAAGGACGTCCGCTCGAGAAACGCGCATGCCTGTGCGCGTTTAAACACTCAAGTTAATCAAGGATCTGATTACTCATGACAAAACCCTCAACCTTCACTGCCTCCAAACTGGCCAGTGCCATTATCGGTGCCCTGCTGTTTTCCAGCGTTCCGGCGCATGCTGCGGACATCTGGCTGGATTCGGCCACCACCGGCTGGGCCACTCAGAACGGCGGCACCAAGGGCGGCTCGCGAGCAGCGGCGAATAATATCTACACGGCAAAAAACGCGGCTGAGCTGAAAACCGCACTGAGCGCTTCGGTGGGCACCAACGGCCGTATCATCAAAATCACCGGCATCATCGATGTCAGCGAAGGCAAGGCTTATACGACGACTGCTGATATGAAGGTACGCGGTCGCCTGGATATTCCTGGCAAAACCACCATCGTCGGTACCACCAGCAATGCCGAGATCCGTGAGGGTTTCTTCTATGCCAAGGAAAACGACGTCATCATCCGCAACATCACCATCGAAAACCCTTGGGATCCCGAGCCGAAGTGGGACCCTACAGACGGCAGCGCCGGCAACTGGAACTCGGAATACGACGGCCTGACCATTGAAGGCGCCAACAACGTGTGGGTCGATCACGTGACCTTCACCGATGGCCGCCGTACCGATGACCAGAACGGCAGTGCCAACGGCCGTCCGAAGCAGCATCACGACGGCGCGCTGGATGTTAAAAACGGCGCCAACTACGTGACCATCTCGTACTCGGCGTTCAAGTCACACGAGAAGAACAACCTGATCGGTTCCAGCGACAGCCGCACCACCGATGACGGCAAGCTCAAGGTCACCATCCACAACACCCTGTTTGAAAACATCTCTGCCCGCGCGCCGCGCGTGCGTTTCGGCCAGGTGCACCTGTACAACAACTACCACGTGGGCAGCACCAGCCATAAGGTGTACCCGTTCTCATACGCCCATGGCGTGGGCAAGAACTCGAAGATCTTCTCCGAGCGCAATGCCTTCGAGATCAGCGGTATCAGCGGTTGCGACAAGATCGCCGGCGATTACGGTGGCAGCGTCTACCGCGACACCGGCTCGACCCTCAACGGCAGCGCATTGAGCTGCTCGTGGAGTTCGAGCATCGGCTGGACCCCGCCGTACAGCTACACCCCGCTGGCCGCCGATAAGGTCGCCGCCGACGTCAAGGCCAAGGCCGGCGCCGGTAAGCTCTAAGCTGCGGTGTCAGCTTCGTGAAATGAAAAGCCCTCGGTGACGAGGGCTTTTTTGCTACTGCACCAGTTGGTTGATCTCGATGATCGGCAACAGCACCGCCAGCACAATCACCAGCACCACCGCGCCCATCACCACGATCATCAGCGGCTCCAGCAGTGCGGTCATGCCCATCGCCCGGCGCTCGATATCGCGGGACAGTGTCTGCGCGGCGCGATCAAGCATCGGCGGCAGCGAGCCGGTCTTTTCGCCGCTGGCAATCAGGTGGATCAACAGTGGTGGAAATACTTTCTCGACTGCCAGCGCCGTGGCCAGGCTGACGCCTTCGCGCACCTTGGCGGTGGCGTCGCTCACGCTTTGGCTCAGGCAGTCGTTGGACAAGGTCTGGCGGGCCGCTTCCAGTGCACGTAACAGCGGCACCCCGGCGGCGCCGAGAATCGCCAGGGTCGACGCAAAGCGGGCGGTATTGAGCCCGAGTACAAAACGCCCGATCAGCGGCAGGCGCAACACGCGCCGATGCCAACGCAAGCGCGCCGGCGGGTTGCGCAGGAACATACGCCAGCCCCAGAAACCTGCCACCAGGGCGCTGAAGCAGAGCCAGCCCCAACCGCGAATGAAATCACTGGCATTGAGCATCGCCAATGTCAGCCCGGGCAGATCCTGGCGTGCCTGGGAAAACGCGCTGACCACCTGGGGCACCACGTAGCTGAGCAGGAAAATCACGATGGCGATCGAGACCAGCCCTACCACCCCCGGATAGATAAACGCGGTGAGGATTTTGCTGCGAAGGTTATTACGTTCTTCGATGTAGTCGGCCAGCCGCTCCATCACCTGGGCCAGGTCACCGGACTCCTCCCCCGCCGCGATCAGCGCACGGTAGATCTCCGGAAAGTCCCGTGGCCGCGCGGCCAAGGCATCCGCCAGGCGCATGCCGCCGCGAACATCGGCACGCACCGCACTCAGGGCCTGGACGATGTGCTTGCGCTCGGCCTGCTCCACCGTGGCACTCAACGCGGCCTCCAGCGGCAGGCTGGCGCTGAGCAGGCTGGCCAGTTGTCGAGTGGCCCAGGCCAGGTCGTTGTCCGACAGTTTGGCGCTGAACAGGCCTGCGCCCGCCCCCGACGGCGTAGGCTGCTCAAGGTGCACCGACAAGGCGGTCAAGCCACGCCGGCGCAAAATCCCGAAGGCCTCGCGCTGACTGTCGGCTTCCAGGTGCCCGCTCTCGATCTTGCCCATGGCATCGGCGGCTTCATAGCGATAGCGATTCATCAGGCGTCCCGTGTCACGCGCAGGATTTCTTCCGGCGCGGTGGCGCCGCTGCGTACCCAGCGCTCGCCGTCTTCACGCATGCTGAACATCCCCGCACGGCGCGCCGCCACGCGCAGATCCTGCTCGC